>CABZTA010000014.1 GCA_902528485.1 uncultured SAR86 cluster bacterium | reverse complement strand
GCGATAAGTATGGAATTTTAATGATTTTTGATGAGATTATTACAGCCTTTGGTAGAACTGGTAAATGGTTTTGTATGGAACATTATGGTGTTTACCCTGAATTCATTTCTTTATCAAAAGGCATAACAAGTGGTTATTTGCCACTTAGCGCCACTGGCATAACAAAGAAGGTTTGGAAAGAAATAGAAAACAAAACTCCTCCTGGTTTATTTTTTGGCGGTGCTCTAACTTCTTCTAATCATGCCACTTCTTGTTCCGCTGCTCTGGCAAATATAGATATCATAGAAAAAGAGAAACTTGTTGAAAACAGTAAAATTCAGGGTAAATATCTCCTAGATCAATTAAAAGCAAAGTTTAAAAATAATCCTAAAGTAAAAGAAATTAGAGGATTAGGTCTGATGGCTGGAATAAACTGGAAAAATAATAGAGAAGCACCTGATAATTTCATGGGAAGAAAAAAACTCTTAGCTAACAAAAGATATGCTGATCAATATTCACTTGATTTTGTTAACGAGTGCTTAAAAAGAGGTCTGATAGTAAGGCCTGTTGGGCCCAATACCGTCATAGCTCCCCCTTTGTGTTCAACGAAAAAAGAAATTGATGAGATCGTCGCTATTTTGGAAGAAAGTTCAAAAGTTGCCTAAAAGTGGCTAGTAAAGAAGTAATAACCTCAACTAATTGGAGAATTCACCCAAATAATCAGTGGAGTTTCCAGAATATTGAAAAGCTGTTTGCAACAGAAGTAATTAAAAAAAGTGAGAAAAAACCATCTGTTTTCTCTTCTAATCTTTCCAAGATAGATTCCATTGAATTTGTAAATCTTGAAGAAAAAAAACAAACCGTAAAAGAGATGCTTAAAAATGGTCACGCAGATTCTTTTCTTGTATTAAAAAAAGGCGAAATAATCTTTGAAGAGTATTTCAATGGAATGTCGCAAGAGTCTCTCCATCTTTTAAATTCTATTTCTAAAAATTTTACAGGTATGTTGACTGGCGTGATTGTAAAGCTTGGTTTAATTAACGTTGATGAAAAAGTTATCAATTATTTACCCAAGTTAAAACACACGGCTTTCAATGAAACCACTGTGAGACAAGTCCTTGATATGACTGCCGCCGTCAAATATGACGAGAATTATGACAATCCGACTACAGATTTTTGGCAAGAAACTTCAGCTGTTGGTTGGAGTCCTAATCTCCTAAATAAAAACTCTTCTGACCTATTCAATTATGCATTATCGCTTAAAGATAAAGAGCAAAAAGATGGCAGCTCATTTCATTACAGAACAGTTTTAACAAATATTTTAGGAATGGTCTTAGAGGCTGCAACAGGGAAAAAAGTCCCTCTTTTGCTTGAAGAACTTATATGGAAAAAACTTTTACCTGAGCAGGATGCCTTAATTGTCGTCGATAACGAAGGAGTTTCCTATACTGGTGCCGGCATGAATGCCTGTACGAGGGATCTGGCTAGATTTGGGTTAATGCTCTCAAAAGAAGGTTATTTTGAAGGTCAGGAAGTAATTCCACCTGAATGGATTAAAGATACAGTACAAGCCGATAAAACATATAAGGATAATTTTAGTAAAGACATTCTAGGTCAGATTTTGCCGGGAGGTCATTACAGAAATCAGACACTTGTTGATAAAAATGGTTCTCTTTTTTGCTTAGGGATATTTGGGCAATGTATTTATGTTAATCCTAAATATGAAACTGTAATTGTGAAACTATCATCGCAACCTGGTCCCGCTATTCCAAATCTTCTTATTGATTCCATGATTGCAATGAACAAAATCGCTGTATCTGTTTAGTTATAGGTATTTTTTAAAGAAAATACCTAATACATCAACAACATTTCTACCTATAATTCTTTCCCCATCAAAAGCATGTCCTTCATCAGCATAAATATGAAGCTCAGCAGTCCTATTGTTTTCTTTAAGAATTTCATAGAAATCTGTTGTCTCACTTAAAGGAACTGTTTGATCTCCAGATCCATGTATTAATAGGCAGGGGGGATAGTTAGATAAATCATATTTTATGGGACTAGCTTTTTCATAATCCGATGAGGTAGCTTTATCTCCCATCATAAATGCAAAAGCATTGAATTTTCCTTCAGGGACTTCTTCTCTTACCAGTGTTGGGGGATATATTGCACAAACTGCCTTTACTTTGCTGTCAAATTCATTGTGACCCCCCTTGCCCTCAAAATTTTCACTATCAACTGTTGCCATTAGAGATAGATGCCCACCAGCAGAATTTCCAGTAACTCCAATTCTTTCAGGATCAATGTCATATTTTTCACAATTCGCTTTTAGATATCGTATGGCACATTTAACATCTTCTAATTGAGATGGCCATTTTGCTTCTTGAGAGAGTCGGTAAGATGCACACAAACATACAAAACCCATCCTTGCTAGGAATAAACCATGACCTCTGAGTTGATTTTTATCTCCTTCCATCCAGCCGCCACCGTGAATAACCACGATAGCTGGCTTACCTTTTTCTTTAGAGGGAGGTAGAAATAAATCAGCTAGCAAATCTCTAGATCCTGCTTTTCCAACAAGAACATCGTCTAGTATTTCAACTTTTCCTTCAAGAAAATCCATCATTCGTGATGAACGGACACGAGCCCAGGTAAAGAACCCTTTTTCATATCTTGTAAAGTTTCATTAATTTGATCGATCGGTCTGCTCTCTACTTTTGCTGGTTGAATTTTTCCATTCCTGACAAGCTCCATAAGTTCTCTCATCTCAGCAAGACTTCCCACATAAGTTCCAACCAACTGTCTTGCTCCAACGGTTAATAAAGGAAGTTGAATATTGATAGATCCACCAAATAAGCCAGTGACAACATAAATTCCACCTCTTCGGAGTAGGTTATATCCAAAATTTACTGAAGCAGCAGCGCCCACATAGTCCACAATATATCTTGCTCCTCCTCCGGTAAGCTCCATTAGCTTTTGTGCAGCGTCTTCGTGAGTAGAGTTGATAACTTCTGATGCACCAGCCTCTTTTGCAGCAGCAAGTTTTTCATCATCAATATCTACAATTATAGGATTAATATCATAAGCAGCTTTGGCAATTTGAAGAGCCAATAATCCTAGACCTCCAGCACTTACAATGACTAGACTATTGTCTCCTTTGGAGGGATTTGCTCTCTTAAGTGCACTGTATGCAGTCAAACCTCTGCAGGCGTATGATCCAGCTAAATTATCTGGTGTATCACCAGCTGAAAAAAGGTATTTTTCATTTTCAACTAAAACATACTCTCCATATCCGCCAGGGATATTTATGCCTATATTTTTTGTTGATAATGGACTGCATAGATGTTCGTCATCAGCTTTACATACTTCACAGTCACCACAACCAATCCATGGATAGGCAACATATTTTTCTCCCAACTTGATGTTTTTTGACGTCTTCACCAATTTCCACAACTTCTCCATATACCTCATGCCCCATGGTTAAAGGTTCTCTCAAAGATATAGGTAATTTATCATCGCCACCTAACTCAAAAAATCCATCATGGATATGAACATCGGAGTGACAAATACCGCAAGATACCGTTTTTAAAAGAATAGATTTTCCAGATGCTTTTGGTTTTTCTAACTCTTTCTCAATAAGAGGTTTTCCATTTTCGACTACTTGATAACTTTTCATATGTTTCTCCCAAAAAAATACTAACACAATAATTTTTAACACAAAACGCATGTAGAATTAGCTCCCTGAATTCAGATTATGAACACTACATTGATTAATTGGATGCTTGTACTTTTTGTCAGCTTTAGCTGGGGAGCTTCCTTTATGTTTACAAGGCTAGCAGTAGATGAAATAGCTCCTACCTACTTAGTTGTCGCAAGGCTTTTTTTAGCAAGTATTTTGCTAGGTCCTATTTTTATCAGAAAAAAAGACTTAATTCTAATGAGTAAAGAAATACCTTCTATCTTAATTCTTGGCATTATAAATGCTGCTTTGCCATTCTTTCTTTTCGCTTACGCTGCGCAAGATTTAAGTGCAGGAATGTTATCGATATTAAATGGCACCTCTCCATTATTTGCATTAATTATTGCTATAACTTGGTTCAAACAAAATACTACAGTCATGCAAATTTTTGGCCTAGGCTTAGGGTTTGTGGGATTATTGGTTTTTATTGGAATTGATGAAATATCCTTTATTTTTTACCCAGTATTACTCTGTTTAATTGGCGCGTTTTGCTATGCCTATTCAAATAATATTCTTTTTAAACTCAACCATATCAGATCGGCTGCTCTGGCGTCTGTGACCATGATCTCCGGATTTTTCTTCTCTTTACCATTATTATTTATGGAACCCGCAGAATTTTCGTTGGACCTTTCCGTGCAAATAATATTTGCGATTTTTTTCCTTGGATTAGTTTCAACTGGTATATCTTTTATAGCTTACGTCTTACTATTGCAAAGATCATCGCCGGTTCAAGCTTCTTCAATTATATTTCTGGTTCCAGTGACAGGGATATTCTGGGGTGCTCTCTTTTTAGAAGAAGTTATTACTACCAATGTTTTACTTGGTGCTGGTTTTATTCTTTCTGGAATTGCCTTAACAAATCTATTTAAGCCTAAAGTATTATCTAAGGACGTCTGATTGATTCCACAAGATTTACCACCGATTGTGGTGGAGAACTAGAGGCTCTGGTTATGATCAACATCAAGGTAAAATTAATTGCCATTCCAACTACACCAATTCCTTCAGGCGATATGCCTAAGAACCAAAATTCAGAGCTGTTTAACTCTGGAGAAATAAATTTAAAAAAAACAATATAGCCAAAAGTGAAAACTAATCCTGCAATCATCCCCGTAATAGCAGCTTCTTTAGTTGTCTTTTTTGAAAATATTCCCATAAATAAAACTGGGAAAAGGGTTGATGCGGCTAAGCCAAACGCGAATGCAACTACTTGTGCTACAAAAGCGGGTGGATATATTCCAAGAAAACCAGCCAATAAAATAGTCAATGCAGCAGCAATTCTTGCGAATGTGAGTTCTTGTTTTTCAGATATTCTTGGCGTGAACGTCTGCTTTAAAAGGTCGTGAGATATGGCTGATGAAATCACTAATAATAATCCGGCTGTGGTAGACAGTGCGGCTGCCAAACCTCCTGCTGCTACCAGAGCAATTACCCAAACAGGTAAATTAGCAATTTCTGGATTAGCCAAAACAACAATGTCTCGATCTAAATAAACTTCATTTGTATTTGAGTCATCTGGGATGTTGGTCAGTAATCTTTGTCCAAATTCTCCTCTATCACCTGAATAATTTGGTTTATTTCCTTCAAAAGGATTTCCTGGGGAATATTGCATTTTTCCATCTTGATTTTTATCAGTCCATGAAATCAAACCAATGTTCTCCCAATTTTTAAACCAAGAAGGAGCATCTTCATAAAAAGTATTTTGAACAGAATCTACAAAATTTAATCTTGCGAAGGAAGCAACTGCTGGGGCAGTGGTATAAAGAATTGCAATGAATACCAGTGCATATCCAGCTGATCTTCTTGCAGCCTGCATATCGGGAACTGTAAAAAATCTTACAATAACGTGAGGGAGGCCACATGTTCCAAACATCAATGCTGCTGTTATGCAAAAAACATCGATCGTGCTTTTAGAATATTCTGTATAAGGAGCAAATCCTAAATCCACCAAGGTTTTATCTAATTTATCTATTAAATAAATATCACTTCCAAGTAACTTATCCCCAAAGCCAAGCTGCGGGAAGGGATTATCAGTCAAAATAATTGAAAGAAATATTGCAGGAACTAGATAGGCAAATATCATCACACAGTATTGAGCTACTTGCGTGTAGGTAATACCTTTCATGCCTCCAAGGACTGCATATATAAAAACAATCCCCATTCCGATTATCACACCCATTTCTATTTCTACTTCTAGAAATCTAGAAAAAACTATTCCGACCCCTCGCATTTGACCAGCTATGTAGATAAAAGAGATGAATATCAAACAGATCACTGAGACTACTCTTGCGACGTTTGAGTAATATCTCTCTCCTATAAAATCAGGAACAGTATATTTTCCATATTTTCTTAAATAGGGCGCTAACAAAAGTGCTAGAAGGACATATCCTCCTGTCCATCCCATAAGATAAACAGAACCATCTCGACCAAGGAAGGCTATCAATCCTGCCATTGATAAGAAAGAAGAGGCTGACATCCAGTCAGCAGCTGTAGCCATTCCATTTGCTACTGGATTGACCCCTTTCCCAGCTACATAAAATTCATTCGTTGATTTAGCTCGAGAAGCTACAGCTATTCCAATATAAAGAGCAAAACTGAGCCCTACAAATAGATAAGTAAGAGTTTGAGCTTCCATCAATCTTTTTCCTCATTTTCTAACTTTTCAATCAAAAATGAATAGGTAAAAATTATAATAATGAAAGCATAAATACTTCCTTGTTGAGAGAACCAAAAACCCAATTCAAAGCCTCCAATTTTTATGAAGGATATGTACTCTGAAAAAAGAATTCCGAATCCAAAAGAACATAGAAACCAAAAAAATAATAAAAAAGATAAAAGAAGTAAATTCTTTTGCCAGAAAGTCATTTGGTTATTTTAAGTTAACTAGAAGCGTTAACAACCCAAGTAGCACTCTCGAATTCTAAGCCTCGGCTATTTTTATGAGATTCATACACCTCAGCTAGCTCATTCACAATAGGTTCTTTTTCAGCATCACTCATTCCTTGAAGAGCATTACTAATAATGGGATTCAATGCCATGAAATCTTTTGCTGCATCGTAAGATGATTTATTGGGAAATAAGTAAATATTTTCTAAATTATTATCAATTGAGTAATTACCAAAACCAGAGCTCTTTAAAATGTCTTCAAGATAGGCTTTCTCTTCAAAAGCAAACGGACTCGGTGCTCGAGGTTGTGCTGGTGGTAAATCAAAATATTTTTTTAAGATCCCTATAGGTTTTGTATGCCAAGGATTTTTACTAGGATGTTGCCAACAAACGAAGGAAAAACTTCCATCTGCTTTCAAGCTTTTTTTTAAATTTTTAAAACTCGAGATTGGATCAGTGAAAAACATGACGCCAAAACGGGAAAACAAATGATCGTATTGATCATCAAGCTCATTATCTTGAACATCTTTATTGATAATCGAGATATTGGTTTTATTATTTGCGATAGCAAGCTCAAGAGTTCTAGCTAACATGGGGACAGAAATATCTAATCCAGTAACTCTTCCTTCAGGACCTACTTTATCGGATAGTAGAAGTGTTGTGGTTCCCGTTCCACAACCAACATCTAATATGGAATCCCCTTTTTGAATGTCTAAAGTGTCGATAGCTTTTTGCCCTAAAGGATTAAGCATGGTGTCCATTTCAAATTGTTTATCGACCCAATAGTCACCACCGCCACCAGACCAGAATTCAATTTGTTGTTTATTGGCTGACACTAAAATAAAATAATAAAAGATGCTTATAATGCCACATTATTGATACTTTTCTGATACTTTGAGGTGCATATTCTTAGAAGTTATAGTCTCTTATAAAGTTGTTTATGTACTGCTTCTGTATTAATTTAGTTATATTCAGGAGGGGAAAAAATGAATCCACGTTATTTATCTTATTTACTTTTCATGGTCTTGATGATCTCAGGGGCTAATGCCCATGCTGCTGAAATGCTAGAGCCAGTTGCAAAAAAGGGTCAAGTAATCGTCATTTATCGAGGTCCTTGTCCTAGTGGAAAAACAAAAGCTGCTATGAAAAAGATTGAAAAAATAATTAGCTATGAAAGAAAAAACAGTCCGGTAAGCTATTCTTCGTCACCAGGTAACTGGGAAGATGGTCAAATTGGGGCCGTTGATTTGCACGCATCGCAAAATGCAATGGAGCAGGCTTTTGCATGGCAAGAAGCAGATAAGAAATGGTCAAAAATGTACGATGACGTTGCAAAAGTCTGCGGCACGACCATTGAAGAATTTCATGTGCATATGCTTACAGCCAATTGAATAAACAAAAGATAAATAAAATCTATTGATTGATCAGCTTTGGGGTCCTTTAAATGAAACTGTTTGTAGCTTCAATAAGCAACTCTCGTATTTCTTTTTCAAAAGCAGAGTGACCTGAAAAAGGAGCAATTTTTAATTCTGCTTCTGGCCATCTGCTCTTGAGTTCGTAGGCTGTAGTAGAGGGGCAAACTACATCGTATCTACCCTGAACTATCACACAGGGAATGTGCCTAATTTTATCAACATTATCTAAGAGTTGATTTTCATGGTCCAAAAATCCTTTATTAACAAAATAATGATTTTCAATAAGTGCAAACGCTAATGCAAATTCTGCATTGATAGATTCCTTAACTGCCCCAGGATTATGGTTTATATAGCTTGTTGAGGCTTCCCATTTTGACCAAGCCCTTGCAGCTGAGAGTTTTTTTTCTTGATCTTCTCCGTTAAATATTTTTCTGTAAGACTCCATCAGATTAGATCTTTCCTCTGGCTTAATTTCTTCTATAAATCCTTGCCAAGCTTCAGGGTAAATCTCACTCGCGCCATATTGATAGAACCATTCCAGTTCTTTTTGACGAAGCATGAAAATACCTCTGAGGATTAACTCAGAAACTCTATCAGGGAATTTTTGTGCGTATGCCAAGGACAGCGTGCTTCCCCAAGAACCGCCAAAAACAAGCCATTTTTCAATTTCAAGCTTTTTTCTAATAGATTCAATGTCATCGACTAAGTGCCAAGTCGTATTATCCTCGAGCGAGGCATGAGGTTTGCTTCTCCCGCATCCTCTTTGATCAAAAACAACAATTCGATATTTTTTTGGATTAAAAAAACGTCTTGAAAGTGTGCCGCCACCTCCACCCGGCCCACCGTGCAGAAAAATGGCTGGCTTGCCTTTTGGATTTCCAGATTGTTCATAATAAATCTCATGGATACCTTTTTTAACAAAACCAGAATCAAAAGGTTCAATCGAAGGAAACAATTTATTTTTTTTACTAAAAAATGCCATTATGTTTTATATTAAATTTAGCGAACAAAAATAGATAGTTTATTTAAGAAAAACTTATGAAGACTTGGGCAGCGGAAGCATTAAACACAGCGCCGGATTCAAAAAATGAAATCCACGGGGATAAGCTGGCAAAAGAATTTGGTTTCAAGGGTGGTTTAGTACCTGGAGTGACCATTTCTGCCTATCTACTACATCCCATTATAGAAAAGTGGGGAATCGAGTGGCTCAATAATGGGTTTGCAAAATGCATGATTACCTCACCGTTGTACGACAAAGAAAAATTTGAAGTAATTTCTGAAAAAGTTTCGGAAGAAAAAATACTTACTACACTTTATAAAAGCGATCAGACCATTAGCGCAAATGCTGAAGTTGCACTTTCAAAAAATTCTATAAAACCTCCAAAACGTCGAGGAGATAAAATAGTATCTCAGGATTATGTTGGACCTCAAGCAACAAAAGATATTTGGGATAAGTTAAAAAAAGAGGGGTGTTTTTCTTTTCGATATCTTTGGGGCGGAGAAAATCCCCTAATATATTTGCGCGATCCAAATCAACTCCCCGATCTGCTGAATCCAAAGAAAGATGGTTTTGCAAATTTAAGTTTTCTATTGGGATGCTCAAACTGGATTCTTGCGAGCAATGCATACATGAATCCTTGGATACATCTTCAGACGACATCTCATAACTTTAGGGCAGTCACAATGCAGACTTCATTGATTGCAGAAATGCAGGTTAAAGATTGCTATGACAAAAAAGGACATGAATTCATAGATGTCGATGTAAATCTTTTCGACGAACGCGATGAAGAATGCATTATGATGATTAATCTCTTAGCAATATATAAAGTAAGAGGAACTTAATAACTGACAGAAGGGGGGAAAATGGCTAAAGAATCATGGTTTCTGATCTTAACAGCAATTGGGGTTGCTCTAGTTTCGCTGGGATATGGAGTAAACCCAAAGCTTGGGATGCCCTTGCTATATGGGATTGATATTGAAAGCGTAAATCAAATAAATATGTACAGAGCTATCATGGGCTTATATTTAGCTATTTCTTTGTACTGGATAATTGGCGCCCTTAATGAGAATGTTAAATTATCCGCCCTCTGGAGTATGTTCGTTTTTATGACGGGTATAGGCTCTGGAAGGTTAATCAGCGTCTACTTGGATGGCACTCCTTCAACTATTTTTATGTTTTTCCTGTTAATTGAAATAATTTCCGCAGTTTTATGCTTATTTTTTATTTCTAGATTAAATAAGGAGATCGAAACTTAGAAAAAAAAATTATGGAGCTTTCTAATAAAAATTCCAACCTTCATTACTTTCAAGCGGGTCAAGGAGATCCCTTAGTCTTTTTACATGGATTCCCTGATTGTGCGGTTAACTATAAAGAGCAGATAGAATTTTTTAGTGCCAACGGATTTGAAGTTTTCGTTCCATTGATGCCAGGTTATCACGAGGACGATCAAGAGCTAGATACTTACCAAAGCTTAAGAATAGCTGAGGAATTATCAACGTTCATTAATTCTGTTACAGACAAGCCTGTTAATTTATTTGGCCATGACTGGGGAGCTTCTGCTGCTTATGGGATAGCTAACTTGATACCTGAGAAAGTAGCTAAATTAATTACTGCTTCTGTCCCTTACGGTCCTGCTTTGATGAGCGCTTTTTTACTTGATGGAGATCAACAAAGAAAATCTTGGTATATGTTTTTTTTCCAACTTGAAATTGCTGAGATGGCTGTCGAGGCGAACGATTATGAATACATCAAAAGACTGTGGCGAGAATGGTCGCCGAATTGGTCTGATTACGAAAGCTATGCTCAAGAAGCAATAAATGTTTTATCCAAGCCTGGAGTTTTAACCCGAGCCCTGAAATATTATCGCAGCACTTTTCAATCAGGATTACAAAGCGAAAGATTGAATAATTTACAAATGACCTTTACTGGTAAATTTATGATGCCGGCGCTTTATCTTCATGGAAAAAACGACGGATGCATTGCTGCTGAACTTTCAACCGGGATGGAGGATAGTTTCGAAAATCTGAAAAAGCTCGAGCTTGATGACTGTGGACATTTTCTCCATCTAGAAAAACCTAAAGAAATTAATAAAATCATCCTGGATTTTCTTAACTCTTAATTTTAAAGCCTCTATCTACTTTTAATTAAAGATTAAATAACCGATTTCTTCTTTAATTTGTTCCGCGATGACTGGCTGAGCCTTTTCGTTTGGATGAATACCATCGGGTTGCATGAGATCTTTTCTTAGTGCCACATTTTCCAGCACGAACGAAATCAATTTTGCATCCGTCTCTGAAGCAACTTCAGAGTAAATGTTTTCAAAAGCATCAATATATTTTTTTCCGTAATTCGGAGGAATCTTGATCTGCATAATTATCGGAATTGATTGGTTACTTGAGATTATTGAAACTATTTTTAACAAGTTCTGTTTTATCCTCGATATTGGATAACCACGCAGTGCATCATTCCCGCCTAACTCAACCAAAACAAAGTCAGGTTCATACGTATTTAAATCTCTGCTTATTCGAGATAGTCCTCCGGAAGTAGTGTCTCCAGAAATACTTGAATTAATGATCTTCAAATTTTTTCCTTCTCTAGAAAAGGAACTTTTCATTAAGGTTGTCCAATTTTGTGATTCTTTAATTCCAAATCCGGCAGAGATACTATCTCCTAAAATCAAAAGCTTCTTATCATCCGCAATGATAGAATTGGAGAAAATCAAAACAAAAATAAATAATTTTTTGTACCTGTAGATCTCAAGGAAACTCATTTAATGATTATAAAAGCAAGAAATTTGTCAAAAAAGGTTATTTTTAACGGCGAAGAAATAAATATTTTAGATAACATTGATTTAGACATTTCTTCAAATACATCGCTTGCAGTGGTCGGTCCGTCAGGATCGGGTAAATCAACTCTCTTAGGCCTTCTCGCTGGACTGGATTCTCCTTCGGAAGGGGAAATATTCTTCGACGATATGCCTCTTCATTCCATGCCTGAAGAAAGCCGTGCAAAAATCAGAAAAGAATCCGTTGCTTTTGTTTTTCAGAATTTTGAGCTGTTAGCAGGTCTGACTGCCCTGGAAAATGTAATGCTTCCTTTAGAAATGAAAAATAATAAAAGAGCCAGACAGATTGCAGAAAATTACCTAGAGAAGGTCGATATGCTCAATAGGACGATGCACTATCCTCAGCAGCTTTCGGGAGGCGAACAGCAAAGAGTTGCTATTGCTAGAGCATTTGCATGCGAAGCAAAGGTTTTGTTTTGTGATGAGCCAACTGGAAACCTTGATTCTTCGACCAGTAAAATGATCTCAGATTTACTTTTTGATGTTTTTAACGAATCAAGCACCGCACTTATCATTGTGACTCACGACGAAGACTTAGCCGATCGATGTGATCAAAAAATTAGACTCATTGATGGAAAAATTCAATGAACGTTGTTTCATTATCTTTAAAAATTTTCTTTCGCGAACTCAAGTCTGGACAGTTGCTGTTAATGTTTCTTTCTCTAACTTTAGCTGTTGGAATAGTTGCTTCCATAACTTTGTTCACCGACAGACTGGATCGCTCTCTGATAGCAGAGTCTCAAGTATTTTTGGGGGGGGACTTAAAATTTGAAACAAGCGATGCAATAGAAGAATCCAATATCCCAAATTTCGAGGGCCAATTTGCAAAGATCTATGAATTTGGAAGCGTAGTCTCTAACTCGGATAACTTTCAATTAGCTGCTATAAAATCAGTTGATGAGCCTTATCCAATTGCTGGTCAGCTAGAAATCATAAATGAAAACTCAGAAGTAGAAACTTTCACTTCACCGCCCAATTCAGGAGAAATTTGGCTTGATGGTCGTTTAGCTGGACTTCTAGATATTTCCATAGGTGATCAAGTTGATCTTGGGGCTACATCTCTTATTTATATTGGAACTATTTTTTCTGAGGCAGATCGAGGAACCGGTTCTTTTGCTTTTGCTCCAAAAGCTATTATGAATTCTGCCGATTTAGAATCGACTCAACTCATTCGGTCTGGCTCTAGAGTCCGTTACACCTATTTATTTACCGCTTCAAAAGAAGATATTGATAAGTTAGAACAGTATTTCCAAAACATCAAACGGCCCGGTGATGATATTTTAACTCCTCAGAACGAGGAGACTCCTTTGGGCAGGGCCATTGATAGGGCTTCTAATTTTTTTCTGCTTGGTGCTTTGTTAGCAATTATTTTATCTTCGCTGGCAATTGCAATTTCATCCTTACAATTTATAAGGAGACACACTGAATACGTCGCTATCTTTAAAGCATTAGGCTTTCAACCGAAAGAAATCCGAATTACTTATCTATTGATCTTTACTTTCGTAGCTATATTTTCAATTCTCTTTGGCATAGCTACAGGATGGTTTGTTCAACTTTCTTTTTTAAGTCTTCTTAAGGAATATTTTCCTGCCAACTTGCCTCTACCTAGCCCTAATCCTTACTTTATATCAATAGTCACAGCTTTCACGTGTTTGCTTGGTTTTGCATATCCGATGTTAAGAAATTTATTTGAGTTATCTCCAAATACAATTCTAAGAAAGACCGCTAACAAAACAGGAAATTTTTTATCGATTGTTTATTCTCTAAGTGGACTTCTAGCTTTTTACTTCTTAATCGTTTTTTTCATCAGAGATTTTTACATCACAAATATTATTTTCTTCTCAATATTGGCTTTTGCTCTTTTCATTTTTGGCTTTATCTACCTTATTTTTTCATTTATTAAACCCTTGGGTCTTAATCCACTGAAAACTTTTAAGATGATTGCTTTTGAATTAAGCCGTAGGAAACTCTTCAATTCATTGCAGATAGTTTCCATAACCGTAGCGATAGCTTTGAGCTTAATTGCTTACTCTTCATCAACTAATATCATCTCTTCTTGGGAGCGCTCTCTTCCTGAAAAAGCTCCAAATAATTTCATCTTTAACCTATTTGAAGATGAAAAGGAAAATTTAAAAGATTTTCTAGAATCAAGAGATATTGAGTTACTTCCTATCTATCCTGTGACAAGCGCAAGATTTTTTAGAGTCGGAGAAGGTGAGGACATTGATCGAACCTTCAATTTTACGTGGATGGAAGACTTACCCGAGGGCAATAAAATTGTTTCAGGAGAGTGGTTTAATCAGTCAAGCGATGGGGTTTCCATTTCAATTGAAATAGCAGAAAGATACAACTTAAAGCTTAACGATGAAATAGAAATTGACGTAGCAGGAAAAAGAATCAGTAGCTTTATTCAAAGCATAAGAGAAGTAAATTGGGAGAACTTTAGCCCTAATTTTTTTGCTATCGGTAACACTGAGGACTTTTCTGATTTATCTCCTACTTACATCACTTCTTTTCATGTTCCTGAAAACAAAAAAATAGTTACCACAGAGCTTATAAAACAATTTCCGACTAGCTCTGTCATTTCTCTTGAAAATTTAATACAGGAAATTCAATCAATTATTTCTAAAGTTTCGCAAGCTTTATCGCTTATTTTAGGTCTTACTCTTTTGTCAGCTTTATTTTTAGTGTTGGCGACTATCCAAGAAAGCTACAAGCAAAGAGAGAAACAGAATGCCATCTTAAAAACTTTAGGTTTAAGCAGAACCATCATGCAAAAAAATACTTTTTTGGAGTATTTAACCATCGGATTATTCGCCGGAGGATTAGGTGGTCTGCTTGCCTTAATTGCAACATATTTGATAGAAACGTTAGTTTTTGAAATAGATCCGACCGTTTATTGGGATATTCTCTTACTGGGAATCTTAAGTGCGGTAGTCATTATAGGAATTATTTCGGCAATTTTTACATTTTATCTTTCCACGAAAACTCCAAAGGATGTTTTCAGTAGAGTTTCATGAGCTCAAGCGTCAAATCAGGTCCAATTCCAGCTGGTCGTCTTCAAAGAGGAAGCTCTAGCTCAGACAATCATATTTCAAAGTTCCGGCAGGTTCTTATCAGGCATGGTTTGACCATGACTGTAATAGCAATTGTTTGTCTCTTCGCGCCATTCATATTGGATGGTTTTAATTCTTCTTTAGATAAGTTTTTTATTTTCCCCTTAAGATATTTTGTATGGTTTTTAGGCGTAGCTTTGTTTATTTTTGGGTATTTAAAATTTACCAAAAAATATCTCAATGTTCGTCAAATTGCTTGGATTAGTTATCTATTTCTAATTTCAGTTGTTGAGGAAATTGGTTTTAGGCTTGGATTACCGCTTCTTTTTACCTCTGAATTCATTGGCCTAGATACTTTTTGGATAGGAGTTATTCTGAGTAATTTAATATTTGCCTCAATTCATTACTTCACGCTGCGTTGGAAAATTACAGCATGTGTATTTACATTTTTAGGCGGCATGGGATTTAGTCGACTTTTTTCGGTAACAGACGATTTGGCTTTAGTCATACTGGTTCATTGGGCTGTAACTTTTTTAAACACACCATCTGCTCCTAAAGGTTTGAATAATTAAAATTTAAAAAATTAATTTAATAAAAGCTTTGTGATCCTTTTTTCTGCTTGAAGACTCATTGACATCATAAATGTCATTATTTTAAGGTTTATTCATGAGTCGTTCGCTATCGGTTATCTTATTAATAGCTGCAATTTCCGTTGCTTTTATTTTTTACCTATCAAGTCAAAAACCTGAAATAAATTACGATAGATTTAATCTAGTTTCTCCAGGGATTTTAAGAACTCCTGATGAGAGATTTAAAAATTTAAAAGATTACCCTTTCAAAGCAAATTACATAACGATTGAGGATACTAGAATTCATTATCTTGATGAGGGACCAAAAAACGGAGAGATTATTTATCTTCTTCATGGGGAACCGGCATGGAGTTATTTATTTAGAAAAATGATACCTGTTCTGGTTGATGCAGGTTATCGAGTTATCGCACCGGACATGGTCGGTTTTGGAAAATCTGACAAATATATCTCCATTGAAGACTACACTCATCAAATGCATGTAGATAAGATGACTCAATTGATAGTGGAGTTAGACCTGCAAAACATCACAGCACATGTGCATGATTGGGGTGGGCTTGTTGGATTAAGGGTTGTTGCAGAAGAGCCGGATAGATTCTCTAGAATTATTTCTTCCAATACTTCTTTGATTGCTACTGGAAGGGGTCTTCTTAATGATATGTTTAGTTTTATAGCTTATCCTCTTTTTAAATTTGCAATATGGTTTCAAGGGCCAGCAACTTGGGAAGAATTTATTGGAGGCAGTGGATTTGCAGGGTGGATAAGGTATTCAAAATCAACCGACAACATTGACGTGGGCGGCATAATGCAAATCCTTGGCACTGTTTCGGCTGAAGAAAGGGTTGCTTACGAAGCTCCATATCCAAATGCAACCTATAAAGCGGGAGCTCAAATATTTCCTTATTTAATTCCGAGCGAATTAAGAAAGAATGAAAAAGCTTATAGAGATGTTTTTGAAAATTGGGATAAACCATTCTTAATTGCCAATAGTGATAATGACCCCGTTACAAGCAACAATCCTAGACTGGTAGAGATGTTAAAAAGAGTGCCTACAGCTAAAGAGATTATTATCAAAGGACCCGGTCATTTTATTCAAGAAGAAGCAGGGCCAGAATATGCCCAATTAATAATTGATTTTATAAACGGAGATCCTAAAGGTTTTACAGTGGGGAAAAAATTAGATAACTTTTTGAAATTAGACTAATCAATGAAACACCTACTCTTCTTTTTCTTTGTTTGTTGGGAATACCTTTGCTGAAGATAAGTTTTCCATTGAAATCAAGCGCACTGCTCATCTTTAGTAAAACTTAATCGATATCAACAATTTTTTTCTTATGTAATCTAGTTTCAGCTAACAAATCGCTCATGTACTCTTGAAAGAATATGATTTTTTTATCTTTCAACCTCATTACCATTGCGTAGTTATTGTTGTATTCTCCATTTATACCATCTGCTTCTCCCTCAATAGTAAAAACGACCATATCTCCACCAGCTATTCTGTTAGTTATGTTTAGAGTGATGCCACTGGGCAGAACTGCAGGAATAACCTCGTTCAACCAGGTTGATTCATAAGTTTCTTTGTTATATTTCTGACAAATCTCACAGATGCCCATAAATTCAAATTCAAAATCTTCATGAATTAATTCCATCGCTACATCTGGATTGGATAAAATATTAGCCCAGAAACTATCTACAACTTTTAAATTTTGTTCTTCAAGTTTATGACCATTAGCCATTATGACTGAAGGCAATACAAATAGAGTTAAAAAAAATATCTTTAAAAATTTCATAGTACATCCTTGTCTTTGAAATATAAGATAGCATGAAAGAAAACCGAATAGAAAATGGTGCCCAGAGGTGGAATCGAACCACCGACACAAGGATTTTCAGTCCTTTTTGTACTCCTGAAAACAATCTTATACCCTTTTAAATAAGGCTTTAAACAAATTAATTTAGGTTCACACTAGGTTCACACAGTGTTTTTTGTGATAAAATATTCACATTAGGTTCACATATGAATGAAATAGTTGCTAAAACCTCTATAACCTTTAATGAAACAGCCGTTTTAACTCCTACTTCTTATACAAAATATAGCCCAAAACCACGAAGATACTGTGTGAGAGACCAAAAGATAAAAGGTTTCTTTATCCAAATCCTGCCTAGTGGAACTAAATCATATTATGTTCATGCCAAGAAAGGTGGTGTTGGAAGAAAAATACAACGCTCTTTAGGTAATTGTGAAGGTGCAGATTTCACTTCAGTAAAGAAGGAAGCTAAAGACTGGCTCTTTAACATGAAACAAAAAGGTGTCGATACAACTTCAGCTGTTGTTAAGGAAGCAAGAGAAGGAAGAACATTACTTGATGCTGTCATAGAGTTTAATGAACTTGATAAAACTCTAGATGCTAAAACTGTCGATGATTACAAGAGAGTTATTAAAAACAGAATGCCAAGTTTTTCTAAAACTAGAATTACTGAAATAACAAAAGATGCCATTGTTGAATGGTGGAGGAAAAGTGCTGGAGCTCGAAGTGATGTCAAAGCTTTCATATACGCGAGAAAGATTATGGAGAAGTGTAGAGCGAGTGATTTCATTTCTGAGAATCCTTTTCATGATGCCAAGACAATCATCGGAGATTTTCCATCAATCAAACAATCAACAACTCACATTCCCAAAGACAGGCTAGGAGATTTTTTATCTGCTCTGATTTCTGTTTCTAAAAATCTTCACGATGTTGCAAGAGACTACATTGTGTTTCTATTAATCTCAGGAAAAAGGAAACAAGAAGTTTTATCTCTTAAATGGAATAACGTGGATTTCAATAATGGAACCATCACTTTCGATAACACTAAGTTTGGAAAAGTTGATGTTATTCCAATGACAGACTTTTCATTCTTACTTTTAAAAAGCAGACAAAAGGAGATAGATAAAAATAATTCAACCTGGGTTTTTAATAGCGTCACTGGGAAAGGGCATATGTCTGAAACTCACAAACACTTTGCAAAGATTAACAAAGAATTAGACTTAGGCTTCACATTGAGTGCACATGACTTGAGAAGAACATTTGCTACTTTATCTAGAGAACTTGGATTGAATAACGAAGACTTAAGTATCTTGCTCAATCACAAAAAGCAGGACATAACTGAACAGTATGTTTCTCTTTCTCAAGACTACAAGAGAGAAAACTTAGAGAGTGTTGCTCGATTCATAAACCAGAATTCGGGAGAGGCTTTGAATTGGATTGCTGTTAATTGGTACGGCGGTAATAGTGAATTATATGTTCCAAGTGAAGATGATAATAAGCCTAAAGAAAGCTTTGAAGATAAGATGAAATACCTACAGGCAGAACATGAAGACGCTTATGAAGGGTATGGACATCCTGAATATAAACCAACTTAAAATTATTCTAGTTCTGGTTTACAAGTCATTGTTTTTATTATATTTATTTTAGTTTAATCTTTATATCCCTTTATCCATAAGGTTCAATACTTTAAAGGCTTTGAAGGGTTAATTAATACTAATAAATAACTATCAGTAATAGTATAAAGAAAGGGTTTAGTCTTTGGCTTATTATTGCTTTATAAACCTCTCAACCTTTAAGATATACAAAACTATTAGTCATGGTATATCTAAACCTATTTCTGCAGTCATCTAATACGCTTACAAAAGATGATTTAGTTGGAACTAAATTAGAGGGAAAGTTAACCACTAAAACTCAATTCACTGCTCTCAGTATGTGGTTATCAAATTTCATAAGATACGAAGGCAAGACGATTTATTTTGTTAAAGGACAAATGAATACTCTTCCTAAAAGAGAGAATCCAAACTTGATAGGACAAAGAAGCATTAATTCGGTTATTAATAAATTGGAAAGTATTGGACTAATTAAAACTAGAACAGGACGAAATTCTTTTCAAGAAGGAGAGAATTTATTATCAACAGTTAGAGCAAATAAAGAGATAGTTTTATTTTCAAAAAGATTAATTAATTTTGAAATCGCTAAACAGAAAAATCCTCCTTATGTTTTATTAGCTAAAAGAAAAGCACATCAATCTTCATTAGAAACTTCTTTAGATTTTAAACATGATGCTTACACCAGAGAAATTGAAAAGGTCATGAAGGAATACAATGACTTTCTTAATCAGCAAAAAATAGAATGCAATGGGGATATCATTTCTGATTTCCATTTAACTAGAAAATATCAGGTTGGCGTTTGGTCTAACAAGTTTCAATTCACTGAATATAAAAATCCATTTCGTCACGGTGGTCGAAGCGGAGGCAAGATAGCGAATATGAAAAAAGAATTAAGAAAGAAAATAAAAATAAATGGTCAGCCAACAACCCAAATTGATATCCCTTGCTCTTACCTAAATTTTCTCTACCGAGAAGCTACTGGCAAGTGGCTAGATAAAGATGCTTATGACATTGGCTATCCAAAAAAATATCGAGACGTTCTTAAAGTATGGTTTCAAATTTTATTAGGTTCTAACTCATTCGGTGGAGTTCATGGAACCTTAACAAGGTATTACCATCAGGAAGCTAGCAATGAATGGAGAAAACTTTATAACAGTTTTATGGATGAAATTGGCGGTAAGGAAAATAGAAAGGAAGTATCTGAAACAATTATTAAAGAGAACCCAGAAGTTGAAGAGTACTTCTTACTTGGTAAGGCTTTTCAAACTCATTTGCAGTGGTTAGAAGCAAATATGGTCTTCAATGTAGCCCATCAGCTCTCATTAGCTGGAATCCCTTGTTTAACAGTGCATGACGAGTACATAGTTCCTAAGGAAAATGAGCCATATGTGCTTGAAATCATGTTCTCAACTGGCTATTCAAAACCAGATTTGTTTAAATCTAAGCGTATAAGATGATGGAGATTAAGTAATGTTCGGAATGTTAGATTACAGAGCACATAAACTTTATGTAATCTTATTTTTTATCCCAAACTTTTTACTCGGAATGTTTCATCTAATAGGACTGCCTATAATCCATTACTCTATTGGAGTAGCTTTTGCTGATGAAAGAATTTTCCAGATTCTAATATCTTTAGCAGCAATGCTTATTATTGAATCTATTTGGGCAATAGTTCTTATCAGCGTCATATCTAAAACATTTGAATTTCTATTTGAACTTATAGTTGACGTTATCCCTCACGACGGAAGAACTAAAGAAGAAGCAAAATTGGTTGTGTGGAACGGAAATAAAGCAATTCGTACATTGCATATAGCTCAACATCCAAGGGCATGGGAAGAATCTGTATTGGAAGAAATTCCAGCAAATGATTGGGTAAATAATATATTTTTTAGAGGAAAAATAGTTTTCAGATTACTAGTTGTCTATGAATACTACCTAGATGCTCCTGAAACTCCGTTTACCGATACCGAAGTTGAAAGAATATTAGATGAAAGAAATTTAAAACCATCTTGGCAAGAAAACGTCTTTGGAAATCCACAAATCAGAAGAGCTTTAATTGGATACTCATTTTTATTATTTTTATTTTTGCTTCACCCATTCGGATAAGGCAATTAATTCCAAGATTAGAAAAAATGAACGAAGAACTACTACAATAAGCTATGGATTTTGTGAACAACCTGCATACGGTTAGACCCTATGACTCAACTTGGGATGAGTATATGCAGTATGTTCTAGAGAACTCATAACAGAAAATAATATGAAACTAATTCTAAACATTATCTGGATTGGTGCTTTGATATTTATTCTATTTCTCGATGTGATAGGACTATTCGCTTTTGTTTTTGGCGATGCTGACTGGGAAATAATTTTTGCATGGAACCTGCTTCTTATTCCAGTTTATTTTTTGAGAAATTTCACTAAGAAACTTTCTGGAGATGATTATATTTCCGTATGGTTCAAAGTTTTAAAAATTAGGTTTTTGAATTGGAAAAATAATTCTAAGCAAAAAATGGAAGAGGAAATAGAACGAAATAGCCCAGAAGAATAATCATGATGGAATCTATCTTTTCAGGAATTGCCGCGATTATTTTATTTTACGGAATATTTTATATTTCTGGATTAGTCGATAAAAGAAATGAAAGGATAGAAAAACAAGAAGAATTTCAAAAAGAATTTAAAGAATTTCTTGAAGAAGAAGAAAAAAGAAAAAGGAAAAAGAAATTAAAGAAATTAAAGAAACAAGAAAGAAAACGAAATGAACTGCCTCCATTGGAAGAGCTAGAGAGGCTTCAAGAAGAAAGAAAAAAGAAATATCTAAAAAACATAAAGAAGAGAAGAAGAAAAGAGGATTAAATGAAACACTTGCTCATCATCCTTGCTTTATTTATTGGCAATGCTTTTTCTGATGAGGTTTCTCAAAAAGAAAACCTATATTCTGATTTCAGCGTAAGCTGCAAAACGTCCGGTAAAGTTACCCAAGGATTGTTGGATGGTAAATCAAGTGAAATGAATATAATTGACGATAAGCTACCAGATTCACAGAAAATATTTTCCTTGGATTTTTTCCTTTCAACTCTTCCAGGAACATCCAAAATAACTTTAAGAAATAAAGAGACAGAAGATGAAGAAGTTTTTTTTGAGTTAACTAAATATCGAGATTTTCCATTGCGCAAAGAATGGATTTTAAGAAACAATTATTTATCAGCTGGTAACAACTTGTCTGAATTGAGCATGAAAAGATATCATAAAAACGACTGGCAACTGGAGATAATACAAACAGGTCTCTCTAGTAAAGGGCATGATTATGTGACTATTTTTCATGGTAATTGCATGAACATGCCAAATGATTATGAAAAGTATTTAAAAAAGAAAAAAAGTTTTAAATAAATGAATTCCCATAATTTTTCAAAACTCTCCAACGAGCTCTTTCTTTTTCAAGCTCAATATATTGTTCTGTTCTAATTCTTTGTAATTTTTTAGTAAGTCTTTTCTCTTCTTCAAGCAACATCTCTGTCAACTTAAGGGATATATAGTGACTTTTTATCTCCGCATCATTTTTAGTTTTTTTAGATGCTTTTTTCCAAATATCTTTATCGATTAAATTGTTATCAATATCGTTATTAATTTTCCCTATGAAGGGTATGAACAACTTATCTATCTCTATTCCTATGAAGTCTCTATGCATGGCGGTAAATATATCATCTTATTTGTTAACTAGTTTACATCTCAAAACTTCCTAAAATATCTCACACTTGAATTTTAAACGAAGTCATCAAATGAACGAAGATTCTTAAATTGATTATAATTAATCCATGAAATACATACTGATAATTGCTGTTCTAATCTCGAGCAATGTTTTTTCTGAGAGAAGTTTATTAGGAATTGGGTCACTAACTTGTGAGCAAATGAATGAAAGCCTAAAAGTAAATGAAAACTTTATGAAACCTATGCTGCAGTCTTGGGCACATGGTTACATAACAGGCATGAATCAATCGGTTCGGCTAAGATTTCCTGACCATCCACAATGGGAACCAAGTCCTGACGAAATCTATTTTAGTTTTCTAGCCGAATGCGCAAAAGATG
Source organism: uncultured SAR86 cluster bacterium (assembly GCA_902528485.1). Classification (GTDB taxonomy): domain Bacteria; phylum Pseudomonadota; class Gammaproteobacteria; order Magnimaribacterales; family AG-339-G14; genus CACNYO01. The sequence continues at coordinate 4,978 of CABZTA010000014.1, read as the reverse complement.
ATTCAGAAATATATGTAGGTTTCGTATTTGAGGATATCGCAGACGTAGCCTTTATAGAATTAACCAGACCTTGGTGTGACGATAAAGAATCAAGTTACGAAAAAAAGGAATGGTGTGATAGATATTTTGAAAATTACGGAATCCTTGGAAATTGAGATTACAAATCGATGAACGAAGAACTACTCCAAGAAGCTATGGATTTCGTGAACAACTTGCATACTGTTAGACCTTACGACTCTACTTGGGATGAGTATATGCAGTATGTTCTAGAGAACTCATAAAATTCATATTATGAAGTTCAAAGAACTAAAGAATTATCTGACTAAACAAATGCGGATGTCGCATGTTTATCAACCGGTAATGATTAGAAATCTGATAAAAAATAAAGGTAAGGCAAGTTCAGAAAAAATTGCCAAAGACCTGTTAGTCTTCGATGTTAGTCAGGTTGAATATTATCAAGAAAGAACAAAGATTATGGTTGGTAAGGTGTTAACCAAAAATAAGGTCACCACTAAGGATGGCGATGCATATTCTTTGAATGATTTCGAAAGTCTTTCAGCCGATGAACAGAATGAACTCATCAACATATGCGATGAAAAAATTCAAAATATCATAGAACAAAGAGGGAAAAAAATGTGGCAGCATCGCAAAATTGCTGGCAAATCCATTCCGGGAAGTGACCGTTATGAAGTTCTAAAAAGAGCAAAAGGAAAGTGTGAGCTTTGTGGCATATCGAATGAAGTGAAAGCCTTGGAAGTGGACCATATCATTCCCAGAACTAAGAAAGGTAAAAACGAATTATCTAACTATCAAGCTCTTTGCTATACGTGTAACGCACAAAAATTAAATAAAGACGATACTGACTTTCGAAACCAAGGAGATGTCTTTAACTATAGAAAGTCAGACTGTGTTTTTTGCAATCTACCGCAGTCAAGAATAGTAGATGAGGATGAATTTATGATGGTCGTTAAGGATAAATATCCGGTCACAAAAGGACATCTTTTGTTTATACCAAAAAGACACGTAGAGGATTATTTTGGACTATACCAACCCGAGTTGAATTCTTTTAACAAGCTTCTGGTCAAACACAAGGAACTACTCATGAGCAGAGACAAAGACGTAACTGGTTTTAATGTTGGAATGAACAACGGTGAAGATGCAGGACAAACCATTTATCATTGTCATATTCATCTCATTCCAAGAAGGAAAGGAGATATTGAGAATCCAAGAGGGGGTATCAGAGGAGTGATACCTGAGAAAAAGGAATACTAATGAAACACCTAATCATCATTCTTGCTTTGTTTGTCGGTAATACTTTTGCAGAAGATAAGTTTCCTATAAAGCTTACCTGTGAATTTGGCGATACTTCATTTCTCGTTAACGTTGGCTCAATTCCAAGAACAACATGGGTAGAACTTCATCCGTCATCGAAAAGAGAATTAAATGCGGTTTTTGGTCCTTATCAGCCTAATTTAGGACAACTGGGAGACAAAAGAATTTATGCAAGAAAAGGCAACAAATTTAAACAATTTATAGTTACTGAAAATCGGATTGAATTTAAGGTGAAACGAAACTTGGATGAAATAATATTTTTCATAAATAGGCTTTCGGGAGGCATCACTGCTTATCCTGGAACGCATGGTCAATGCTTTAAGGGTTTTAAAGAATATAAGGAGAGAAAGTTTTAAATAAATCATGAACTACATATCCGAAACAGCTAAGAAAGACGCAGACTATCAATTACAAGGTCTGATTGATGGCATAGAAAGAAATGACTATAAAGTCTTTGAAGACGTAGAGTGCATGCCTAAGCCTATGCGAATAGTTGCTGAGACTATTTCAGTCTCTTACATGATGCTGCACAGTCACAATCTCGGTGAGAAAATCTTCGAAGAAGAAGAAATAAAAAAGCGTCAGTACCTTTATGAAAACGGAATCATCTTAATGAAAAGTTTCTTATCTGAGAGAGGCTTCTTAGCTTTTCTTGAGAAGTGTGAAGAGGAGATAGGTCATCACGATACGACTTTGGAATTCTTGGAAGATTTAGAAAAAGATTAAGATTTACTTTTTATTTAGACAAGAAGGTTCATTCATCGCAGACACAGAGTGCAGACAATCGCAAAATTCACTTTTACTAGAATAATATCCTTCCATGCTTCTTGTTCTTGATTTCCTGAAGCCGTACTTAAAACCTTTAGTGGCTGAGTTTTTTATTTCTTTATCGATTCCTCGAATTTGCAACGCCCTATCTAAAACTTTCTCTGCAAGAGACATTTGTTCTTTCTTATTTTTATTTTGAAATTTACATTCTTCGAAATAAACATCATTCACTGATTTAATGAAATAAAGCTTTTCTTCTGAATAAAATTCAGCCCACTCTCTAGCTAAATCTTCATATAAATATGATAGTTCTTGAGAATGGGAAGAACCTACAAAGAAAAAAGAAAGAACTAATATTGCAAAAGTTATTTTAATTTTTTTCATCTTTATCGAAAGCAGCTAATAGGTAGTCTATGACTCCAAAGAAAACAACTACTACTCCTGTCCAAATCAGGAAAGGCATAAATCCCGAAACATCCGACAAAGCTAGCAATACAATTCCAATAATTAATATGACAAGCTGCAGTCTACTAATAAAATCTCTGAATCTTTTCATAGAAATTTCATCTTAAAATAAATGAGTTTTTAAAACTAGTTTACATCCCAAAACTTCCTAAAATGTTTGAGCACTACATATACATGGGGGGTACTGGGGGTGGCGACCTGCCTAGGGTGACAATGTGTAAAAAAGGGGAGTTTTTAAAATAAATGGTTCACACTAGGTTCACATTTATAAAAAAGGGTAACAACGAAAACGCTGAAACCCTTATAATATATGGTGCCCAGAGGTGGAATCGAACCACCGACACAAGGATTTTCAGTCCTTTGCTCTACCAACTGAGCTATCTGGGCAATCGAGCGCACAATATTAGAAGAATCGTAAGTTAAGCGCAATCGATTAATCGATAGAAATTACAATATTTAAAGTATTATGAATAAGGGATGGATTCAGAAACTTTAACAAACCGAGTAAGGGCAGGGTACGGTATTGGTGACTACGCCATTTGCCTTTACTGGAGCGGTATCGGTCTTTATCTTTTATATTTCTATACCGACGTGGTTGGCATTTCTCCAATTTTAGCTGGTTGGATTTATGCTCTGGGAATTGGTTGGGATGCGATCACCGACCCGTTCATGGGTTATTTAGCCGAAAGGACCAAAACAAAAATGGGCAGCTATCGTCCCTTTATTTATTATGGATCGATACCTTTAGCCCTATCGTTTGTTTTGCTCTTTTGGGCGCCTCCTTTTGAAGGTACTGTCTTGTTTTTATTCTTGATTCTAGTTAATTTAATTCACAGAAGTTGCTTCACCATTGTTAGTGTTCCTTACTCATCATTGACAGCTAGAATTACCAACGATAGTAATGAGCGCACAAAATTAACGACCGCAAGAATGATAAGTGCTTCTTTTGGAACGCTTTCAATGTCTGCTTTAGCGTTTCCGTTGATTGCCTATTTCGGTGGAGCCGATGAGGCTTTTGGTTTTCTTTGGCTCGCAATAATCTCTGGTTTGATTGCTATTGCTCTATTATCTGTAACGGTTTATTCAGTTCGCGAGAAGGTCGATGAAATAGTTACTTCCAATCTTCCCAACTTTGTATCAATTACCAAAACCGTGGCAACCAATTATCCTTTTTGGATAGTTTTTGGATGTATTCTCATCTTGGGCTCAACCGGAGTCATGTTTAACAAAAATTTAATTTATTTTGTTAAGTACGGACTAGAACTGCATGAATATCAGGGATTGATCCTAGGGGTAAGTTCCGGCGCCTCGTTTTTATCTTTACCTTTTTGGGCGTATTTGGCATTAAAAATTGGAAAAAGGGAGACCTGGTTAATTTCAATGACGATCGCATTCTTTGGTCTTTTATTATTTTTCTATTATCCAATTACTTCTTTAAATGAGCTATTGATCCTTTTAGCACTGATCGGCGTTGGAAATGGGGCTGGAGGGGTTCTCTTTTGGTCAATGTTGCCCGATACAGTTGAATACGGCGAGTGGAAAAGCGGTATCAGAACCGAATCATCTCTTTATGGTTTTATGACATTTGCACAGAAATCATCGATAGCTGTTGCGGCTTTAATCTTAGGATTTTTATTATCGGGCATAGGTTTTGAACCCAACCAAATTCAATCAGAAGAAACCATATCTGGAATGAAGTTTATGATGAGTTGGATACCTATCTGCGGAATTATAATTAGTCTAGTATTGATGTACTTTTATCCAATAAGCACAAAGTTTCACGGTGAGCTTTTACAGAGAATAAAAGAGAGGAACGCATAATGTCTAAATTAAAAGTAAAATGGGGGATCATTGCAGCCGGAAGCATAGCTAACTCCTTTGCTCAATCAATTAAATATTCAGAAAACTCTGAACTTAAAAGTGTTCTTGGAAGAAACGAGGAAAAGGTAAATGCTTTTGCGGAAAAACATCAAATACAACCGTTTATTGTCCGAGAATCTTTTTTTGATTCTGAAATTGATGCTGTTTACGTAGCTACGCCACACGACACACACTTTCATTACTCCTTGGAGGCAATAAACAGATCCTTACACGTTTTATGCGAAAAGCCGCTTACGGTTAATTCTACCGAAGCCATGGTTCTTATGAATGAGGCAAAAAAGCAAAAGGTCTTTTTAATGGAAGCATTCATGTACAGGACGCATCCTCAAACTCATGAGATTTTAAAATTAGTGAAAGAACACTTTCAAGATAATAAGGTTCTTATTTCCAGCTCATTTGGTTTTAACGCACCAGTTCCAGAAGATCACAGATTAAGAAACCCTGACTTAGCGGGCGGTGCTATCTTGGATGTAGGTTGTTACCCTCTATCCATGGCCAGACTTATAGCCGGCACCATTGATGGCAAGCCTTT
>CABZTA010000013.1 GCA_902528485.1 uncultured SAR86 cluster bacterium | reverse complement strand
GGGAGTATCCTCCATTTGAAGTTCCCGATCATGTTTATGAAGCTTGGAATAATGAAAAAGATGGTCAAGCTCAAGAAGATGCTTGGAAAGCAATTTTTCATGATTATTCAAAACATTACTCAAAAGAGTATTCAGAAATTGAAAGAATATTTTCGAATACTTTACCTGAGGAGTTAGATAAAATTTTTGAAGACTTAATAGAAAATTTTTCAAACGATGAGACTCACCATGCTTCAAGAAAGGCATCTGGTATATGTCTTGATTCACTGGGTCCTAGAATTCCAGAATTGTTTGGAGGTTCTGCCGATTTATCTCCATCTAATAATACTCAATGGAAGGGTTCAGAATTTTTAGAAAACGGAACAGGAAATTATTTAAGTTATGGAGTAAGAGAATTTGGCATGTCTGCCATAATGAATGGGCTTTATTTGCATGGTGGTTTTAGACCTTATGGGGGGACATTTTTAACTTTTTTAGATTATGCAAGAAATGCAGTTCGAATGAGCGCATTGATGAAGTTGCCAATAATATACGTCTATACGCATGATTCAATCGGTGTGGGAGAGGATGGGCCTACACATCAACCTGTTGAGCACCTGACAATATTGAGATCTACGCCGAACTTAAATACTTGGAGACCTTGCGATGGAGTTGAAACTGCTTACTCTTGGAAAGCATCATTAACATCGCAAGATAGACCAACTGCTTTAATCCTCTCTAGGCAGAACCTTGAACCCCAGAAAAGAGAGGATGATTCACAAATTGCTAATGGAGGTTACTTACTTAGCAAGGAAGAGCAGAGTGATTTGACTATTATAGCTACGGGATCTGAGGTTCAACTAGCTATGCATGCGAAGGCACATTTAAAGGAAAATGGCTATAAAGCAAATATTGTATCTATGCCTTGCACTGAGATTTTTGATCAACAAGATGATGAATATAAAAATAAAATTCTCGGAGAAGGTCCGCGAGTAGCCATTGAATGTGGTTACCCAGACTTCTGGCATAAGTATCTTAATCAAGGAGACCTGGTCATTGGAATGGAATCTTTTGGTGAATCAGCTCCAGGATCAGTTTTAATGGATCACTTCGGATTTACCGCAGATAAGGTTTCAAAAAAAATAATCAGTTTTCTTAAAAAATGATTAACGGGATCCCAACGCTTGATGATCTTGATCTTCAAGGAAAAAGAGTATTAGTAAGATTTGATTACAACGTAAAGTATTTAAATGGAAAAGTCAGTGATGACGAGAGAATTTTAAGAACACTTCCCACTTTAACTCACATAGTATCTAAAGCTAGTTCTGTAATAATCCTAAGTCATCTTGGTAGACCTGAAAAAGTAGGAGAGATTGATAAAAACTTTTCTCTGAAAAAAGTTGCAGAACACTTGAGCAATTTATTGTCTGAAGAAATTTATTTTTATGATGATTTAAACCTTGATCATTTCCCAGATAATCAAAAAAAGATTTCGATGTTGGAAAATATAAGATTTTTTGAAGGTGAAACTGACAACAATGAGTTATTTTCAAAAAAGCTTGCACAATTAGCTGATGTTTTTGTCATGGATGCTTTTGGATCGGCTCATAGAAGTCACTGTTCCACAGAAGGAGTCAGTCATTTTATAGATTCATGTGTCGGAAGGTTGGTTGAGGAAGAATTAAATTCTTTAGAAGGAATTTTAAACAATCCTGTAAATCCAATGTTGGGAATCATTGGCGGCTCAAAAATCTCAACAAAGATAAATATTCTGGAATCTCTTCTTGAAAAAGTTGATTGGCTTTTTGTTGGAGGAGGAATAGCTAATACACTGCATAAATCTAAAGGATATGAGATCGGTCAATCAATTGTAGAAAATGATTTTTTGGAAGAAGCAAAAGATCTTAGTAAAAATAATAAAATTATCTTGCCTGATAACTTCTTAGTGGAACAAAAAGACAAGTCTATTGTTGAGAAAACTTATGAAGAAATATTACCAGACGACATTATTTATGACGTCAGTATTAACTCAATTAAAAACTTAAATAAAATCATCTCGAGTTGTAAAACTATATTATGGAATGGACCTTTAGGTTTTTTTGAAAGAGAAGAATTTTCAAAAGGGACATTACATCTTGCCAAGGTTATTTCTGAATCAGATGCATATTCTGTTATTGGTGGAGGAGAGACTTTAACTGCCTTTAATCAATCAAACTTATTAGATAAAGTAGGTTATGCCTCAACTGCTGGAGGCGCCTTTTTGGAATATATAGAGAAAGGATCATTGCCCTCGCTAGATGCATTAAAGGAGAAATTATGAATTTTGAAAGTTTAGAAGATATCGCTAATTATATAGTTTCAGACGGCAAGGGAATTTTAGCTGCTGATGAAAGCACACCAACAATTACTAAGAGATTTGATACGATTGATACAGAATCAACCGAAGAAAATAGAAGAAATTATCGAGAATTATTATTTAGAGCAGAAGGCATGAAAAATAATATTGGAGGCGTGATACTTTTTGATGAAACTTTAAGACAAGAGGCGAAAGACGGAACAATGCTTTCGGAAATTATTTTCTCTCAGGGAGCTCTTCCAGGAATCAAAGTAGATAAAGGAATTAAGCCGCTTGATTCTTCACCAGATGAAAACTTAACTCAAGGATTAGATGGTCTTGATGAAAGATGTGCAGAGTATTTTTCATTAGGAGCTAAATTTACTAAGTGGAGAGCAGTAATAAAACAAGATGGTTCTTTCCCAACAGATGATTGTCTCAAAGCAAACATGGATGCTTTGGCGGAGTATGCAAAGATAGTGCAAAACAATAATATGGTTCCAATTATTGAGCCTGAGATTCTCATGGATGGGTCTCATTCGATTGAAGATTGTTACTCGGCAACTTCTAGAGCACTGGAGACATTGTTTAACTCTCTTCATGAGCATGAAGTTAATATCAAAGGAACAATTCTAAAGCCCAATATGGTTATCAGCGGTTCAACCGCAATTGAGCAAGCAAATATTTCTCTAGTAGCAGAAAAAACTGTGGAGTGTTTACAAAACAGTCTCCCTGATGATTTACCGGCAGTGACTTTTTTGTCTGGTGGGCAGTCTGATATTGATTCAACTGCGCATTTAGACAAGATGAATAAAATATCATCTAATCCATGGAAGTTAAGCTTTTCTTATGGAAGAGCACTTCAACAAGCTGCTCTTAAAGCTTGGAGCGGTAATGTTGAGAACGAGACTGCTGCGCAAGAAGTTTTTTCTCACAGAGCTAAAATGAATAAATTAGCTGCTTTGGGAGAATGGGAAAGTTCTTTGGAAAATTAATTATTTCGTTGGCGCCATACCCAAGGAGGCATGGCTTCCTCATTAGCCCAAATTCCTAGCTTGTCGTTTTGGGCTTTCTTCTGTTCCATATAAAAACTTTCGTCAGTAACATATTTATCGTAAACCCATGCACTTCCAGTGGAGACCATTTTTTTATTGATATCTTTACCGTCAACATAAATCCTCCCTAAATGTCTTTTGTAGATATCTTGGCCGTCTAGATCAACATCGATGAATCCTTTGATAAGAAAAACTTTTAAATTATCTGTGGATTGTTTTCCAAAAGGCTGATCTCTCTCAGGAGCATCTATTTCGGTTAATCTTATTTTGTATAGTTGACCGTTCTTGGTTGCATGTACGGTGTCGCCGTCGACCACCCAAACAACCTCTAAGTCATTTAGAACTTCCGCATAAGCAGTTGCGAAGAGAAAAGTTGTTAAAAAAAGAAAATGAAGTTTATGTAGTTTCAATGATGCAAACCTTGCAGATCATACTAGCTGAGGGCTTATTAAAAGGAACAAGTTCTGTTAAAAATTTGTAAATCGACTCAGAAGCTTTAACAAACTTAATTTTTTCTAATGGAAGGGATAGTTTTCCAAAAATTTCAGAGAGAACTATTTCAACAAAAGAAACATTACTTGAGCTGTATTTCAATTGATACTCAGAAATTTCTGCAAGTGCAGCAGCTTTCTCTATAGCATTGTCTATATCGCCAAGTTCATCAATAATGTCTACTTGAAGCGCATCTGTTCCTATCCAAACTCTGCCACCAGCAATTTTATTTATTTCGGAAACTTCTTTTTTTCTTGATTCTGAGACAACCTCAAGAAATCTTTGGTAGCTTCTTTCGGCCAAATTATTGAAAATATTATCCAATTCTTCCGTTACTGGTAATTCAGGAGTCCAACCAGCAAACTTGGAAGTTTGAACCCCATCTTTGCTGATACCAATATAGTCTAGGGAATCCTCAGTAGTAAGAAAAGCTATAGCAACTCCTATGGAGCCAGTAATTGTGGTTGGATGTGCAAAAATATAATCTGCAGGCGTGGAAATATATACTCCGCCTGAGGCGGCATAGTCACCCATTGAAACTACGACTTTTTTTCCTTTATTTTTAGCGTGAAGTAATTCATCTCTGATGATTTCACTAGCAATTATTGAACCACCAGGACTGTTAACCCTAAAAACGATAGCTTTAGTTTTATCATCTTCATGAGCTTTTCTAATTTGTCTGGCAATGCCGGCAGATCCTGCAAAGCCTTGAGAAATTTCTCCTTCAACAATTGCGCCTTCAGCAGTAATAACAGAAATTATATTTTCTGATTTTTCTTTTTCCTCTTTCATTGAAGATGAATATTCCTGATAGGTAATGTAGTTGTAGGTTTCTCTATCAGATGATTCATCTTTACCAAATTCATCAATCATATAGCTTCTAAATTCAGGAAAACTTTTCACACCTGTTAAATAATCTTGCTCTATTCCTGCTTCAATGTTGTCGAAAGCGGCTTCACCAATGGCATCGAAATATGAATCTGCAAAGTTTTGGACCTTTTCTTCAGAAATACCTCTTGCTTGAGCAATGATCTCTTTGTACTTACTCCATATAGGATCATAAAGAGCCTTCCTTTGTTTTTTATCAAAGTCTGACATTGAATCTCTGGTTAGCCCCTCTACAGCAGATTTATAATCACCTTGTGAATAGTTATAGACTTTCATTTTTAAATTTTCATATAGAGATTTGCTATAACTCCTATAGCCTCCGATTCCTTGGATATCAAAACCACCAGCCTGATGTATATAAATTTCATCTGCATGCACTGCGATTAAGTAGGATGAAGTTGTATACCTATCCGAAAATGCGATAACTCTTTTGAATTCACTGAGCTTTTGAATTTCCTTTGAAATTTTAATTAAATTTGTCGGTCCAGAATAAGATAAAGCGCTAAAATCCACTAGGACGGCAGGAATATCTTCGTCTTCAGAGATTGACTGAATAAGTTTAATAAGATCTCTGGTTTGAATTTGTTCAACCTGACCAAAAGAAAATTGGAAGTCTGAATACTGCACTTCTTGATCCACCAGGACGCCTTCAGGATTCAAAATAACTACTTTTCCTACTTTATCAACACTCCTATCGTTAGGGAGAAGAACTGATATCAAGCCAAAAAAAACGAGAGCTAAAAAAATAAAAGTAATTAAGTTTGTTACAACAATCCTTGTGGAAGTTAAAAATCTGCCTAAAAAATTAAAAACTGACTTGAGTGCATTCATTGCTTATTTCGGATGAGCATTCTACCGACAATGATTCCTAATTCATAGAGAAGCCAAGCGGGAATTGCAAGCAGACTCTGTGAAATCACATCTGGTGGAGTTAGTAACATTCCAATCACAAAACATCCTAAAAAGACATAAGGTCTTGCTGTTATAAGTTTACTCACCGTAACTGTATTAGATACAAGTAGTAGAATAATTATTATTGGCATTTCAAAAGCTAAACCAAAAGCAAAAAACATTTTGATTACAAATGACAAGAGAAAATTGATGTCCGTCATCATCATTACGTTTTCTGGAGTTGAAGCCGAAAAGAAAGAGAAAACAATCGGAAGGATAACAAAGTAAGCAAAAGTAACTCCGAGATAAAACAAGAGGATAGAACCTAAAACTAAAGGAAAGAAATAAATCTTTTCTTCAAAATACAATCCCGGCGAAGCAAATTTTATGAGCTGATAAATAAGAAAAGGTATTGAAAAAAATAAGGCTAGATAAAAAGCAAATTTTAGAGGAGTAAGAAAAGGCGAAGCAACCTCAGTAGCTATAAGACTGGATCCTGTTGGCAAAGCGCTGATCAGAGGATCTGAAATAAAATTAAAAATATCTTTAGAAAAGAAAGCTGCAACAACAAAAGTAATTCCTAAAAATATAAGAAACTTGATGATACTTTTTCTTAAAACAGAAAGGTGCTCGAGATAGTTAGTATCTTTATCTTGATCAATCATTTTTTTTATTATGATCTTCGACGTAGATGCTATCTTTTATCTCTTTCGAGGTTTTATTAAAACTTGCACGAATGGATCTAATAGTTTCTTCAACCCATCTTATGAACTGCGGAAGCCTTTCGGGTCCTAATATAACCAGAGCTATTATTGAGATTATGAAGAGCTCAAAAAAACCAATCGAGAACATTATTGGTTATCTTTATCTTCTTCTTTAGTTGGCTCCTCGTTTACAGCTTTTTTGAATCCTTTGAATGCTGACCCAAGATCTGAACCAATATTTTTTAACCTGGAAGTGCCGAAAATCAATATTATGATTGCAAGTATGATTAAGATTTGCCAAATGCTTATGCCACCAAAACCCATTAATTATTTCCTCGATTTCTTTTCTTCATGACCAGATACTCCTTCTCGTTTTTTAAGTTCTAATAAAACTTCATCGAAAGGTATATTTTTCTCTGATAATAATACCATTAAGTGAAACAAGAGGTCTGCAGATTCATGTTTTATACTGCTGGGATCATTTTCGCGGAAAGCCTCTGCTAATTCCTCTGACTCCTCTTTAATTTTTGAGAGGATTTTCTCTTTTTCCTTAAACAAAGAAGCAACATAAGATTCTTGAGGATCTTTGTTTTTCCTATCCTGAATTATCGCTTCAAGATCGTCCAAATATTTCTTCATATGACAGCAAATATTATCAGAATCATAAGAAAAGCTAGCGCAAATAATTGCCAAGAATTTCTCCTTTCAGATTTTTTAACTTCTTTTCTTAAGTCTTGCAATTCAGCGGTATAATTTTCCATCTTATCTACCGCATCAAATAAATTAGCTATTTGAGAAGGAAGATTGACAGCTTTTTCTATCAAGAATCCAGCATCATCATGGATTTTTTTAAAAATTCTAGCCGGATTGTATTTAGCCTTTATCCACTCTTGGATAAAAGGTTTAGCAGTAACCCATAAATCGAGCTGAGGATAAATCTGTTTACCTAAGCCTTCAATATTTATGAGTGTTTTTTCAAGCAGTAATAGCGAAGGTGGAAGAGAAAGATTATATTTTCTTGTTGAATCAAAAAACTGAAATAGCATTTCACCAAAATTGATGTCATCAAAAGGTTTCTCAATAATTGGCTCTAAAAAAGTTCTTACCGTTATCTCTAGTTCCAATGGTGAGGTTTTATTATCAACCCATCCTGCTCTTATCATAGTCTCAGCAACCGCCTTAAAATTTTGAGAAAACATTTCGGATAACATTTTTCCAATAAAAAATTGTTCTTGATCGCTTAAACTTCCACATATAGCGTAATCTACGTTTATATAAGTTGGTGACTTAGGATTACTTACATCAACAAAAATATTCCCAGGATGCATATCTGCATGAAAGAAATTATCTTCAAATACTTGTTTAAAGAAAATGCTGACTCCGCGTTCGGATAAAAGCTTGCGATCTACTTCTAATTTATCTAGTGTTTTGAAATCTGTTATTGGAACACCTTTAATTTTTTCGATCGTTAAAGTTTGGCTGCCAGAAAGCTCTGAAAAAACTTTTGGAACGTATAGCAGGTTAGAATTTTCAAAATATTCCGCAGTCAATCGTGTGTTTGCAGATTCCCTTTTTAAATCTACTTCTCCTTGAATTACAATTTCATATTCTTGAACTAATTCTTTAAGTTGGAGTCTTTGGGCATCAACAAGAAGAAAATCCAATAATTTTGAAATTAATTTTATTAGACCAAGGTTTTTAGAGATTTCCCTTTGAATATTTGGGCGTATCACTTTGACTACAACTTCTTCTCCAGAAAAAAGCACCGCTTCATGTACTTGAGCAATTGAGGCCGCCGCTAAAGGTTTTCTTTGAAAGCTTTCAAACAGTTCTTCAATCGGTTTGCCCAAGTCATCTTCAATAATCCTAACGGCTATCCTTGAGTCAAAAGTAGGCAAATTAGATTGAAACTTTGTGAGCATATGAATTATTTCATCGTCAAAGAAGTCTGATCGGGTTGATAAAATCTGACCTAATTTTACATAAACTGGACCGGCAGCTAGGAGTGCTGAGAATAATCTCTCTCCCTTACTTCCTCTAGCAGGAATTAGACGCAATGGATTAATGACATACAAAATTTTAAAAAACCAATTTAAATTGAGGTCAGGTAATAAGAGATCGAGTCTATATTTCCAAAAAATAAAAATAATCTTAAAGAACTGTATGAAAATCATTTTAGGATTTAGTTCCTTTATGCAAAGCTACAATTCCTCCGGTGAGGTTTTCATAGCTAGCATCTAAAAAACCAGCAGACTGCATCATTTTCTTAAATGTTTCTTGATCTGGATGCTTTCTGATCGACTCCGCCAGATACTTATAACTATCGGCATCATCTGCAATTAATTTCCCCATCAACGGAAGCAAATTAAAGGAGTAAATATCATATATTTGAGAGAATAAATTTGAAGTTGGTTTTGAAAATTCTAAAACTATTAGCCTTCCCCCTAATTTTAAACAATCAAACATGCTTTTTAGAGCCTTTTCTTTATCAGTTACGTTTCTTATTCCAAATGCGATTGAGATGCAATCAAAAGAATTTTTTTCAAATGGTAACTCTTCAGCATTAGCAATCTTGAAGTCAACATTGAGCCTTCCTGCATCAAGAACTCTCTTTTTTCCTTCCGCAAGCATGTCTTCATTGATGTCTGATAAAATGACACTTCCTGATGATCCGACAATTTTCGAAAATTCTATCGCTATGTCTCCCGTTCCTCCTGCCACATCAAGGACAGAATTCCCGGACACAATCTGGCTAGATTCAATAGCAGCTTTTTTCCACAATCTGTGAATGCCAAGAGACATGACATCATTCATAAGGTCATATTTTGAAGAAACGTTACTAAAAACCTTACCGACAAGCTTGGACTTATCTTCCTTCGGTACTTCTTTATAACCAAAGTCAGTGTATTCTTTTTTGTTTTTATCCATATTTGCTATAGTAATTAATCTTCACTCATCCTGTATTGTAAATTAGTTCTATGGAAAACAAATTAATATGGCTAGATCTAGAAATGACTGGTTTGGATCCAAACTCAGAAAGAATCATTGAGATCTTCACAGCTGTAACGGATGAAAACTTAACAGAAATTATTGAAGGACCTGACCTTGTTATAAAGCAACCGAATGAAATTCTTGACCTAATGGATGATTGGAATCAAGAGCATCATAAAAAATCAGGTTTGATTGATGAAGTTAGAAGAAGTGTAATAACACAAGAAGATGCCGAAGCGATGACGCTTGATTTTTTATCGCAACACGTTGGTAGAAATGTTTCACCTCTTTGTGGCAACACCGTTTGGCACGACAGAAAATTTTTAACTCTCTACATGCCCCAACTAGAAGATTATTTTCATTATCGTGTCATTGATGTTAGTTCAGTCAAAGAACTTACAAAAAGATGGAGGCCTGATGCTACCAAGCCAAAATCTAAAGAAATTGCTCACCGAGCTCGCCCAGATGTATTTGAATCGATTGAAGAGTTACGATTTTATAGAGACCATATTTTTGCTCAATAATCAGACCTTTTCTTTTTCTCTCAAGCCTATATAGTTGCGAATCTTATATTTGAAATGAAGAAAGTTTTTATCAAAACGCACGGCTGTCAGATGAATGAGTATGATTCAGCCAAAATGCTTGATCTTCTCAAAAGTGAAGAAGGTTATGAGCTTACCGACTCTGAGCAACAAGCAGATCTCCTAATTTTGAACACTTGTTCAATAAGAGAAAAAGCTCAAGAAAAAGTATTTCATCAAATTGGCAGATGGAAGAAGATTAAAGATTTTAATCCTGACTTAAAAATAGCGATTGGAGGATGCGTTGCATCTCAAGAAGGTGAAAAAATTATTAAAAGAGCTCCATCAGTTGATATCGTTTTTGGTCCTCAGACTCTTCATAAACTTCCAGACTTGATTAAAAACAATGAGACAAATGATAAATCTCAGATAGATATAACATTTCCTAAAATTGAAAAATTCGATTATATACCAACTCCAGACTATGGAGAGCCTTCCTCATTTGTTTCTGTTATGGAGGGGTGTAATAAATATTGTTCTTTTTGTGTAGTTCCGCACACCAGAGGTCATGAAGTATCAAGAAACTTTGATGATATCCTAAATGAAGTTTCTGCTTTAGCAGATAACGGAACTAGAGAAATTCATCTCCTAGGTCAAAACGTAAATAATTTCAAAGGCCTTCAGAACGGAAAGAAATCATCCTTAGCAAAGTTAATTGTGGAAGTAGCAAAAATAGAAAATATCGAAAGAATTAGATTTACAACCAGTCATCCTCATGAATTTAAGGATGACTTAGTGGAAGTTTATGGGACTGTACCTGAACTTGTTAGTCATGTTCATCTTCCAGTTCAAAGTGGGTCTGACAGAATTTTAAAACTAATGAGAAGACGATACACAGTAGAGAAATACTTAGATTTAATAGATAAAATAAAATCCGTAAGACCTGATATGAGTTTTTCTTCAGACTTTATAGTTGGTTTTCCCGACGAATCAGAAGAAGATTTTCAAGCTACTATGAATATCGTAAATGAAGTAGGTTTTGATGAGTCCTATAGTTTCATTTATTCTCCCAGACCAAATACACCTGCCGCTGAGATGCCTGATAGCATACCTCAAGAAGAAAAAAAATTAAGGTTAGAAATCTTACAAAAAAGACTTAATCAGCTATCATATGGGTACAGTAGAAAAATGGTCGGATCTATTCAAAATTGTTTAATCACTGCAAGATCAAAGAAAGATCCAGGCGAATTTCAAGCAAGAACCATCAATGACAGAGTTGTTAATTTCAGACCAAAAGAGCACAAAATTGGAGATTTTGTAAATTTGAAAATTCTTGATGCTTACACGAATTCTTTAAGAGCAGAAGTTAAAGACCTTTCTTAATCGCTCAATGACTGAGGAAATTAAATTTAAACTTAGCTCGGAAGATTCATCAATACTTTCTAAAGTTTTCGGACCTGTAAACGCTAACATTAATCAAATTCAAGATTCTTTAGGAATCAAAGTTAAGAGCAGAGGGAATAGCTTCTCTTTGGTTGGGAACACTCAAGCGATAAAAGCTGGGAAGGAAGTTATTGAAACTCTTCATTTAAAAGCTGAAAGGTCAGAATTAATTACGCCTGGTGAACTTCACTTATTTATCAGAAAGGCTCAATCAACTGTCAATCAAGTTGATTCAGAAAATTTATTAAAGCCAAAAGAAAAAGATATTTTTGCAAAAAGCCTACAAATAAAAACCCCAAAATTAATTATTTCACCAAGAAATGATTCACAGGAAAAATTTCTGAAAGAAATTTTAAAAAATGATTTAACTTTTGGAATTGGTCCGGCAGGAACAGGTAAAACCTTTCTTGCTGTCGCTGTTGCAGTCTCTGAGCTAATGTTGAATAAGGTTCAAAAAATAATCCTGGCTAGGCCTGCAGTTGAGGCTGGTGAACACCTGGGTTTTCTTCCGGGTGATTTATCTCAAAAAGTTGATCCTTATCTCAAGCCTCTCTACGATGCTTTATATGAAATGTTTGGTCCTGAAAGGGTCAATAAACTTTTGGAAAGAGGAATAATTGAGCTTGCACCGTTGGCTTACATGAGAGGAAGGACTTTGAACAATTCATACATCATATTAGATGAGGCTCAGAACTGCACAAAATCTCAAATGAAAATGTTTTTGACTAGAATCGGTTTTGGTTCATCAGCCATTGTAACCGGAGACATAACCCAAACGGATCTTCCTAAAGGCTCAAAATCAGGCCTATTGGATGCTATTGAAGTCTTAGAGGGTGAAAAGAATATTTCTTTCAGCCGTTTTGAATCAAAAGATGTAGTCAGACACGGTTTAGTTCAAAGAATTATCGAGGCATATGATTCTCACGAAAAAGAATGAAGCTTTCATTATTCAACTCAAAAAATCTCGATAAATTTTCCATGCCTTCAAAAAAGAAAATTATCGAAGTCTTAGGTTTAATTGAAGAAAAATTTGAAAATTCTGCCGGCAAATCCATCAACATAAAGTTTTGCAATATAGATGAAATATCTGCTATGAATAAAGAGTTTAGAAAAAAATGTACACCTACTAATGTGTTGTCTTTTTATCCCGAAAGTAATTTTTTAATTGATAAAGGTTTTCTGGGAGAAATAGCCATCTGCCCTCAGATAGTTGACGAAGAAGCCAAAAAATACGGAAAGACCTTTGAATCCAGACTTTATCACCTCATTATTCATGCCGTTCTTCATTTGCTGGGTTTTTCTCACGAAAATATGCATAATAGAAAAGAAATGGAATCTATCGAGAGAGAACTAATGCAAAAACTTAATTTTGCAGATCCCTACGTTTATTAAATGATAGAAGAACCTCCAAGTACATCGCCTGAGTCTAAAAAGGGCTTGGGTTTATTCAAAAAAATAAGATTATTTCTAAGAAGCCTTTATAAAAGAGTTTCCTATACTCCTATGAATCAAAGGGAATTAAGCGGCGTTCTTAAAGAAGCCGAAGAAATGAATCTGATCGATAAAAACATTCTTGAAATGATGGAGGAAACTTTGGAATTCTCCTCAATGCAAGTAAGGGATGTAATGATTCCCAGACCTCAAATGATTGTAGTTAGGCACAATGAAAAGCCTAAAGAATTTCTTTCTAGAATTATTGATTCTTCACACTCAAGATTTCCCGTTGTTGATGAAGATTCAGAAGAAGTAAAAGGTATTCTTCTTGCAAAGGAATTACTCCCTTTTGGTTTCAGTTCAAAAGATGACTTTAATCTGGAAAAAGTTATGAGACCGGTCAATTTTATTCCTGAGAGTAAAAAGTTAAATTCATTATTGGAAGAATTTAGAAAAAAAAGATATCACATGGCCATTGTCGTTGATGAATACGGATCTGTAAGCGGTCTAGTGACCATCGAGGATATCCTAGAAGAGATTGTTGGAGAAATAGAAGACGAAACTGATATCGATGAAGAGAAGCAAATTCTTCAAGTTTCTGATAATGAATACTTAGTTCCGGCTTTAACAGAATTGGAAGATTTTAATAATCAATTTAATACAGAGTTTATCGCAGACGACTTCGATACGATTGGCGGAATAGTTCTTAAAGAGTTTACTAGATTCCCTGCTTTAAATGAATCAGTTGATATAAACGGCTACAAGTTCACGGTTGTCTCAGCAAGCAGGCGACAGATCAAAAAACTTAGAGTAAAAGTCAAAGAGTTGTAGCAAGCTTCACAAAAGTATTTTTGATTTCCTGCTGATTATCGACAAATTTCAAGGTTAGGTTTCGCAGGGTTTTCAACCAAATATTTTGATTTCCAAAACCTCGTTTAAAAAGCTCCATAGCAGCTGCAAGACCAATGTTGATCGGCAATCTTTCGTTACTGTACTGCTTAAATATTGTTTCAACCTTAACAGTAGGAAATTTACCAAAAAGTTTTACTATACTTTCTGCATCTCCTAATCCTGAATTTAATCCAAGACCAGCTAAAGGATGAACATGGTGAGCAGCATCTCCAAGAATTGCTATTCTACCTTTCGCAAATCCCACTGCAGTTAAATGCTTTAACGGAAAAGTAAATCTCTGAGACGAAAACTTTAATTTTCTAGTCTTACCTCCAAATTCTTGTTGTAACTTTTTTAAGAACAAATCATCGTCAAGTTCATTTAAGTCTTTTAGATTTTTATTATCTACCGACCAAATCATTGTCATTTGGTTTGAATTAATTGGTAGTAAAGCCAAAGGGCCATATTTTGTGAAGGACTGTCTTATTACATCATCTAATTTTTCACCAGAATCAATTTGTCCCACTATGGCTTGTTGGTCGTAAGACCAAGATTTAATTTGAAAATTACACAATTCTCTGACTTTAGATGATATTCCATCAGCTCCCAGCAAAGAGGAACTAATTATTTTTTTACCGTCATCTAGATTGATTTCAACCAAATCTCCTTCATCCCTAATATTTATTAATTCTTTTGACCAAAAGATATCAACCCCTAGTTTTTCTAAGGATGTTATTAAATGTTTTTGTAAATCTCCTTCTTTTACTATGAAGCCTAAATTGTTCTCGCCGATATCTTGTGCTGAAAACTCTACCTTTCCAGTGCCTTCACGATCCCAAGCCTGAATCCTTGAATAGGGCATTGACGAAGGTTTGACTGCGTCCCAAACTCCGATTAGATCAAGAAAAGCCGAACTTTTTCTGTTTACAGAGAGATGGCGTGGTGAATTAGGCGGATTAGAAGATTTATCGACGATTGCGATTTTATGACCTTGCTGCGCTAGACCTAGCGCAACTGCTGATCCAACAACCCCAACTCCGATTATGACTACGTCGTAATTCAATCTGACGATGCTAGCTTTTCAATAGATTCAACATCCACAGGAACTTCCGAACTCAGAACTTCATAACCATCATCTGTTATCAAGACGTCATCCTCAATTCTTATGCCAATTTTATGAAATTCTTTAGGAACTCCCTCAAGTCCCTCTTTTATATAGATTCCAGGTTCAATTGTTGTAACCATTCCAGGTTCCATTAGTCTCCAGTCACCTTCTGATCCGTACCCTCCAACATCATGAACATCAAGACCAAGCCAGTGACCAACTCTATGCATGTAAAATTTGGAATAATTTTCTTTCTCTATATTGTCTTCTAATGATCCAGACAAAAGATTAATTTCAATAAGTCCATTGGTAATTGTTTCGATCGACTGGCGATGGACATCCATCCATGAAATTCCAGGCTTCAGCATTTCGATACAATTATTGTGGGCTTCTAAGACTATCTCATAAATTAGCTTCTGTTCTGGAGAAAACTTTCCGTTTACAGGAAAAGTTCTTGTTATATCACTTGCATATCCTTGATATTCGCAACCGGCATCTACCAAAACCAGATCTCCGTCTTCCATTTGTCTATCGTTCTGATTGTAATGAAGAATACAACTGTTGTTACCACTACCCACGATAGGAGTATAAGCGCACTCTCTAGCACCATTTTTCATAAATTCGTGAACGTATTCAGCCTCAAGTTCATACTCGAACATGCCAGGTTTCACTGATTTCATAGCTCTAATGTGAGCTTGGGCAGAAATAGAACAAGCTTTCTTCATTGTTGAAATTTCATCCTCATCTTTGAAAAGCCTCATTTCATGAAGGATTGGCGATATTGAGAAGAATTCTTCAGGAAAAGAATAGTTAGTTCTTCCAAATTCCTTTTTAGCCTGATCTACGAGCGCATCAATTTTTGTTGAAAGATGGATGTTGTCTTTTTGTAAATAAATTCTTTCTTTGTTTTTTATCAACTCTAAGAATTTTGAATCAAATTCTTTAATATCGTGCCCCTCATCTGCACCAATATCAGATGCTCCTTTGTATCCTAATCTTTTTCCATCCCACTGTTCTCGAAGGGGGTCTTTGTCCCTGCAAAAAAGATGAAATTTCTTATTGTCAGTATCAAACAACGCAATAGACTCAGGTTCATTGAAAGCAGATAAATACAATAGATCACTGTTCTGGCGGAAAGAGAACATGGCATCATTATTTCTGATAATTTCATCAGCTGAAGCAATCAGAACCAAAGAGTTTTTTGGCAAAGAACTGACAAGTTCATCTCTTCTTTTTTGATATGTATTCATATTCTTATTTTAACCTAGATTTATTTATGTAATTTATTGCTTTGAAAATCGTATATCAAGTTCTGTTTTAAGTATTGAACACAAAATTTCAGCATCCCTCTCGCCATAATAATTTTGGCGGACGATTAGAGCAATTTCCCTATGTGGCCCGCTTTCATCCAATTCCGTCATTGAAAGATTTTTATTACCTTTAATAAGTTGTTCCAGAGCCATTTCAGGAATCAGAGTTGTCCCCATGCCACCTTTTACCAATTGAATAAGAGTATTTAGGCTGGTTGCTTTAATATCGTGTTGAGCATCATCAGAAATTTTACAGGCTGAAAGAACATGATCTTTCAGACAGTTGCCTTCTTCTAGAAGGATAAGTTCATTCAAATCAAGTTCCTTAGCTTTGATTTTATTTCTCTTACTCCTGGTATCTTTTTTTGTGCTAATCCAATAAAAGTTTTCTTGCCAGAACTTATAGGATTTCAGCCCTCTAATGTTGTAAGGAAGGGCAAGAACAGCCATGTCTATTTCTCCATTTTCGAGCATGATAAGGAGATTCTCAGATTGCGCCTCAGTGACTTTAAGTTTTAGTTTGGGGAAATCACTACTCAACTTTGGTAATAAATAAGGAAGTATAAAAGGACTTACAGTTGGAATAATACCTATAGATAAATTATGAGATAAGGGAGCTTTTGTTGATTCTGAAATTTTTTGTATATCTTCAAGCTGCATTTTGATTGTTTTAGATTTTTCAAGGATTTCGCGACCAAGTTCAGTCACGAGGACTTTTTTATTATCCCTTTCAAAGATTTTGACACCCAGCTGATTTTCCATTTCAGTTATGGCATTGCTTAAAGTAGAAGGAGATACAAAACAGATTTCTGCAGCTTTTCGAAAGTGCAAAGTTTTTGCTACTGTAAGAGCATAATTTATTTGTTTAATACTGATCATTAATGTATTGATTTTTCGAACATTAAATAAGATATTAATATATTTATCAATATATAAAACTAAGTAAAATAAGGATAGTTTCTTTATTGGAGGTACAACATGGCAGAAGCTACAGAAGGTAAATGCCCGGTAATGCACGGGGCAATGACCAGTAACAGTTCGACGGGTCAATCCACAAAAGATTGGTGGCCTGATCAGTTAAATTTAAACATTCTTCACCAACACGATAGAAAATCTAATCCCCTTGGAGAAGATTTTGACTACAAAGCAGAATTCGAAAAGCTTGATTACTTTGCGCTCAAACAAGACCTAAACGATCTTATGACTGACTCACAAGATTGGTGGCCTGCTGACTTCGGTCACTACGGCCCTTTTTTCGTAAGATTAACCTGGCATGCAGCGGGAACTTATAGAAGCACAGACGGCCGTGGAGGCGGAGGTACCGGAGCAATGCGTTTCGCGCCTTTGAACAGTTGGCCTGATAACGGTAACTTAGATAAAGCTAGAAGATTGTTATGGCCAATAAAGCAAAAATACGGTAACAAAATTAGTTGGGCAGATCTCCTCATTTTGTCCGGAAACGTTGCCATAGAATCCATGGGAGGAAAAACCTATGGTTTCAGTGGAGGCAGAGATGATATTTGGGGTCCAGAGGAAGATATTCTATGGGGAGTCGAAGAAGAATGGCTCGAAAATCAAAGGTATAAAGGTGAACGGGAACTTGATAATCCTTTGGCTGCCGTTCAAATGGGTTTGATCTATGTAAATCCTCAAGGTCCAGATGCAAATCCAGACCCTTTAGCCAGCGCTCACGATATTAGAGAAACATTTGGTCGAATGGCTATGAATGATTACGAGACTGTCGCTCTTGTTGCTGGAGGTCATACTTTTGGAAAATGTCATGGAGCAGGAGATGCTGAATTAGTCCAAGATGAGCCAGAGGGAGCGCCTATAGAACAAATGGGTCTTGGTTGGACCAATAAACATGGATCAGGTCTTGGAGCTGATTCCATAACAAGTGGTCTTGAAGGTGCTTGGACAACAAATCCAATCAAGTGGGATAACGGTTACTTTGATCTTCTATTCAAATACGAATGGAAGCTCGGCAAGAGTCCTGCCGGTGCTCATCAATGGTATGCAGTTGATCAAGACGAGGAAGATATGGCGCCAAGCGCACATGATCCTTCCATAAAAGAACCTACAATTATGGCAACTACTGATATTGCTTTAAGAGAAGATCCTGAATACAACAAGATCTCAAAGCACTTTCACGAAAATCCTGATGAGTTTGCCGATGCTTTTGCTAAAGCTTGGTTCAAGTTACTTCACAGAGATATGGGTCCGAAAGCAAACTACATAGGTCCTGAAGTGCCTGAGGAGGAACTCATATGGCAAGATCCAGTTCCTGCTGGAAATTCTGATTACGATGTTGCAGCTGTGAAAAGTAAGATAGATGGTCTTGGCTTAAGTATTCAAGAAATGACCGAGACTGCTTGGGCAAGTGCTTTCACCTACAGGGGATCAGATCTTAGAGGAGGTGCTAACGGTGCAAGATTGAGGTTAGCTCCCCAAAAAGACTGGGAAGTAAACAAACCAGAGCAACTATCTAAAGTTCTTTCAGCTTACGAAGGTATCTCCGAAGATACTGGAGCATCTATGGCAGATATTATTGTTCTTGCTGGTAACTTAGCTATTGAGAAAGCCTCTGGTTCAAAAGTTCCTTTTACGCCTGGAAGAGGAGATGCTTCACAAGAGCAAACTGATGAAGAATCTTTTGCTTATCTAGAGCCATTCTCAGATGCATTTAGAAACTATCATCGTTCCGGTTTGGATGTCAGTGCTGAAGAAATGATGCTCGATAAAGCTCAACTTTTAGGCATAACTGCTCCAGAGATGACTGTTCTTCTTGGTGGCATGAGATCCCTAGGTATTACTTCGAGTGATTACGGATTGGTATCTGAGAACTCTGATACTTTATCTAATGACTACTTTAAAACACTTTTAGAC
This sequence comes from uncultured SAR86 cluster bacterium, assembly GCA_902528485.1. Lineage (GTDB taxonomy): Bacteria > Pseudomonadota > Gammaproteobacteria > Magnimaribacterales > AG-339-G14 > CACNYO01. The sequence continues at coordinate 11,188 of CABZTA010000013.1, read as the reverse complement.
ATGAGAGTTCAGTGGAAGCCCAATGGAACTGGAAACTCTTACGAAGCTTTCGATAGAGTCTCTGGTGAAAAAGCAAGAACTGCGTCAAGAGCCGACCTAGTATTTGGTTCAAATTCTCAGCTAAGAGCTTACGTTGAAGTTTACGCACAAGATGATTCATCTGAAAAATTCACTAAGGATTTCATCAAAGCATGGAACAAAGTAATGAATAACGACTTGTTCTAACTTTCTTATAAGAAAGAAGCACCCTAAGAGTTTTCAAAGGGTGCTTTTTTTTATGTACGGAATGCTAAAATAATCGAATGTCTAAAGCTTCTATTGAAGAAAACATAAAAGAGCTTCTAGAAATGTCAAAAAAACTTAGAGAAGCCAATCAAGATTTAAGAAAGAAAAATAAAAAGCTTAAACTTGAAAATATCAAATTAAAAAAAGGCATGGATGAAGCGCTAGAAAATATAGAGAATTTAATCGATAAAGTGGATAATCTATAACTATGGAAGAAGAAATTATTTCAATAAAAATTGGAGGCTTGGAATACAAACTTCAGTGCCCAATCGAAGAGCAAGCTCACCTATTAGAAGCAGCTGAAAAACTAGACAAAAAAATTAAATCAACAAAAAGAAAACTAAAAACTCTTCCGATGGAGAGAATTTCAGTACTGGCAGCATTGGATATCTCCTCTGATCTGGTAAAACTTCAGTCTCAAGGAGCTGAAGTGATTGAAAGCATAGAGCAGCCAGAATCTCCAAAGGAAGAAACCAAGAAAGAACTACAGAGCAGTCAAACTGAAGAAGTAGATATTCCAGAAGACGAAGATGAAGATCTTAATTTCAAGCTGGTCTCAGAAATATCAGAGCTTTCAAAACTTTGATATAAGAATTATAATTTCTTTGTTTCCTGGGTTATTCGATATACAAAATAAACCTCGAGCCGATAATTAAAATCAAGGGACTTGATACCTTGCTTGTTGAGCGCCCTAAGGGCAGCCTGATAGCGGGTGATTTTCCCGCCCTGAACTTTACGGTTCAGGTCTAGTTTTGTTAACGGTAATCTGGGAAACTTCCTTAATGAACAAAGAGGATGCACGATCTGAAATTAAAAGAAGATTGTCAATTCTAAATCAATCTGAAAAAGAAAAAGAAACAAAAATTTTGTTCAGCAGAGCAATAGAATATTTTGGTGAATACAATTCAATAGCCAGCTATGCATCTTTTTCAGATGAATTTCCTACGGAAGAATTTAATAAACTGCTTATAGAAAAAGGAACAGAAGTTTTTCTGCCAAAAGTTAATCTCTCCATAAAACAACTTGATTTCTTCTCAATAGATTTTAGTACTGAGTATAAAAAAAATTCTTTAGGAATTAACGAGCCAAAATTTACAAAAGCAAAGAAAGCCTCCTTTGAAGCAATTTTAATTCCTATGGTTGGATTTTCTGAATCCTATAAAAGACTTGGAAGAGGAGGGGGTTTTTACGACAGATACGTTAAAAAATTAAATGAAAGAATTATCAAAATTGGAATCGCTTATAAATATCAGAAAATAAAATTTGATGATCAGGAATTCGACATGAAGTTCGATCAAATAATAATGTCGGACTGAATTATTTTAAAAAAGCTTGATAAGCCTTACTTGAAGTTTGATTAGTGAACGGAAACCCTATGGAGATTAATTTCCTTTCCAGTTTTTTCTTAGAGTTTCTTTTTACCTTAAAACCAATCAAGACTCCACCATACAAAGCTCCTTGATTTTTGTAATGGAAGAGAGAAATGTTCCATTGATTTCCAAGTGACTCTAAGAAAAATAAAAGCGCTCCAGGTTTTTCCGGGAAATCAACCATGTATATCTCTTCGCTTTCTTCTCCATCAAAAGCTGGTCCTCTTCCACCAGACATATGCCTTAAATGAACCTTAGAGACTTCATCTTCAGATAAATCAATAACAGAAAATTTCTTTTTGAGAGACTTTATAGACAATTCTTTCTTATGCTTTGATTCTAGTTCAAGACCTAAAAATACTTTTGCAGCGAGAGAATCATCCATTCTGTAACTAAACTCAGTGATATTTTTATTTCCAATAGCTGAGCAAAGTTTTATAAAACTTCCTTGTACCTCTGGAATCTGAACTCCCAAGAAAACTTCTTTTTGTTCACCCATACTAGATCTATCTACTATTGGGGCGAGCATCTCAAAGTTAAGGTTTGAGCCACAATAAATTGCAATTAAGTTTCTCTTTTTTAAACCATATCTAGAGACATACTTTTTCAATCCAGCGAGAGCCAGCGCTCCCGACGGCTCAGGTATAGTTCTTGTTTCGATAAAAGTATCTTTAACCGCCGAGCAAATCTCATCAATATTTACTGTCATCGAGTAATCAACAACGTCTTTGATAATAGGATAATTTTTCTTGCCTACTTGTTTTGCTGCTGTTCCATCAGCAAATAAACCAACCTCTTTAAGCTTAATTCTTTTCCCAGAATTTAAGGTTTGATGTAGGGCGGCAGAGTCTTCTGATTCAACAGCTATTATTTTTATATCGGGTCTTATGGATTTTAAATATTCTCCCACTCCAGAAATCAGACCACCTCCACCGGAACCAATAAAAACTGCATAGATGTTATCGGTAAATTGATTTGCAATTTCTAAACCAACAGTTCCTTGTCCTGCTATCACCAGATCATCATCAAATGGATGAATGAAATCCAAGTTGTATTGACCGCAGTATTTGCTAGCAGCTAATGCACTCTCATCAAAATTATTTCCCGTCAGCTTAACTTTAGCTCCTAACATTTTTACAGAATTAACTTTTATTTTAGGAGTTGTAAGGGGCATAAAAATTGTAGCTTTAATTTTTAAATGTTTTGCTGCCAAAGCAACACCTTGGGCATGATTGCCTGCTGATGCAGTCACTACATGCTGAACATTTTTTTTTCTGTAAAGATGCTCAATTTTGTTATATGAGCCTCTAACTTTAAACGAGTGAGTAGGTTGCAGATCTTCTCTCTTTAGAAAGATATTATTTTTTAAAGACTTAGATAAGTTACTAGCCTTATCTATCGGGGTAACTTGAGCAATATCATACACTTTAGATGAAATGATTTTCTCTATGATTTGTCTCTTTTTAGTCATGAATCCCTTAAAAGCGCTGTATTATACTGTTAATCAATGTAAAAGCACTTCAGTGAGCTCCGATCAAGAAAATTTAAAGCGCCAATCTGCTGCAAAAGCACTGGATATTATATTGCCTAAACTTTACGAGGACTCAATCATCGGTATTGGTACAGGCTCTACCGTTGACTTCTTTATCGAAATGTTAGCTGAGAAAAATCCTGTCTTTAAAGCAGCGGTTTCAAGCTCTGAAAGAAGCTTAAAACTTCTTGAACAAAAAGGCATTGAAGTTTCGTTGCTAAACGATGTCGGTGGTCCAGATATATATATTGATGGAGCTGATGAGTATGATGATAAGAAGCAACTTATAAAAGGCGGAGGCGGAGCTCTCACAAGAGAAAAAATAATAGCTTACTCTGCAAGAGAATTTATTTGTATTGTGGATGAATCAAAAAAAGTAAATAGGCTTGGCTCTTTTCCACTAGCAATTGAGGTTTTGGAATATGCTCGAAGCTTTGTTGCAAGAGAAATAGTTAAGCTAGGCGGGAAGCCAACCTATAGAACAGGATTTGTCACCGATCAGGGAAACCAAATACTAGATGTATTAAATTTAGATTACGCTGTTCCCTATGAATTAGAAATTAGATTAAACAGAATCCCAGGAGTAATTGAGAACGGAATCTTTGCCCAGAAGACAGCTACCAAGATTATAGTAGCAACACAAAACGGTGTAGAAATAATAGATTAAAGAAGAGCTTCTATTTTTTTCATCACCTCTGGAGAATCAGGATTAGTGGTATGAGGTATTAGCTCTATATCACCGTTTTTAGAAATCAAATATTTACTGAAATTCCAAGAAGGTTCTTCTCCAGAATTTTTAGCAAGATCTTTGTAAAATGAGTTTGCTCTGTCACCTCTTACTTTGGAGGTTGCGAACAAGGGAAAAGAAACGTCGTAAGTTGTCTTACAGAATTCCATTGTTTTGTCTTCATCTTTAAATTCTTGATATAAAAAATCTCTAGAGGGGAATCCCAAGACAATGAAGCCTTTCTGTTTATATTTATCGTAAATTTTCTCTAAGCCTTCGTATTGATAAGTGAATCCGCACGAGCTAGCAACATTGACCGCCATGATAACTTTATCGTTGTATTCGCAAAGGTTTTCGGAATCTGATGAAGCTAATATACGAACGTCGTGATCAAGCAGGTTTTTGCATGAAGTATCGTCAGCAAATACAAGTGATGAGGCAAAAAGAAACAATAAAGAAAATATTTTCATGCTGTTTATTTGGTTACGATTGGGAATAAATCAATACCTTGGTTCCAACTCCAACCATATCAAATAACCTTATTACATCCTTGTTGATCATTCGTATGCAACCCAACGATGCAGGTTTTCCGATGAGTCCCTCTTCTGCAGTTCCATGAATGTAGATATATCTAGCTTTTGAATCTATCCCATATCCTTTGTTTTTCCCTGGTTCTAAGCCATCAAGCCACATAATTCTTGAAGTTATAACGTCTTCTTCAATGTCGATATCTTCAATAATCGGCTCAATGATTTCCTGATTCCAAACTCTTCCTTTCATCACAGCCCCCAAAGGTAGATCATTTCCTATTTTTTCAGATATTTCGTGCAGTCCGAGAGGGGTTTTATAAGAATTTTCCTCGCTGCCAATACCGTAGCTGGATGATGAAATAGGAAAGTCGATAACTCGATTACCGTCTTGGTAATATAATTTTTGTTCATTCAGGTCGATATGAATAAAAGACCTTTCATTTTGAAGTTCCTCATAATTATATTTTTTTTTATCTAGCAACATTGTCGAACAAGAAAATAACAAAAAAATCGATATCAGCGAAATAATTCTCATCTATCAAATATAAACCTTCTTAAAATTTGGGCAATAAAAATAAATAAAATTAGATAAAGAAATGGATATTTTCCATTCTCGTTATAAGGCGTTAAGCCACTTCTTGCATTGATTCTTGCTTTCAATATCTGACCATCGTATGACTCATTTTTATCATTGAAGTTAACGAATGTAGGAATTTGTTTAATAACTTGTCCGCGAAAATCTATTGCAGCTGATATGCCGGTGGAAGTGCTTCGTAAGAGGGGCTTTTGATTTTCTGCAGCTCGATATCTAGCAATTTGAAGATGCTGATGCGGACCTATGGTGGTGCCAAACCAGTTATCATTACTTGCAGAAAATATCACATCCGAATTTTTTGCTTGAAAAGCAACATCATCTTGATAAGCAATCTCATAACAAATGCTACTTCCTATTATGAGATCATCTCCTGAAATGAAAGACTTATTAGCTCCTTTGACAATATTAGGTCTATCTAATTGAAACAGATTAAATAAATATCCTGATAGTTCACCCATAGGTAGATATTCTCCAAAAGGAACAAGGCGTTTTTTTTCATAATTCCCTTGTAAAATACCTATACCCTTCAAAGAATTTACATAACCTTCATCCTTTTTTTCATCAAGCATCCCGACCACTGCGCCTGCGTTTGCAAGTTTTAAGGTGCTTGATAAGCCCTTTAAAAAAAGCTCAAACCTAGAAAATAATCCCGGCAAAGATACTTCTGGCCAAAAAAATATGATTTTTTCTTTTGAGTTATCTTTATCAATGAGTTCATCAAAGAATACCTTAGAAAAATAGTTTCTAGATTTTACCTGACCATCTCGACTCCATTTTTCAAGAACGCCGATATTTGGTTGAACAATAACGGCTTGAAAACTAGAGGTCTTTGCTGTCCAGGATTTAGTTGATAACCAAGTTGCGTTGAGAGTAAACAAACTAATAAAGATCAATCCCAAAATTAAATGTGACTTTCTTAATCTTTGAAAAAAGATTATGGAACCCAGTAGACTAGCAAGTAGACATATCAAAAATGACATTCCAAATACACCTATGACTGGAATATAACCGTTGAGGAAAAAATTATTTAAGCTTGAATATCCAATATATAACCAAGGCAATCCCGTGAATAAAAACTCTCTCAAATATTCTCCAAAAACATAAAATACAGGAAACGCTAGAATCAATCTGTAATGATCATTGAGACGAAGTAAACTCATGAAAAAGAAACTCGATGCTTGAAATAGGCTCAAAAATGTAGCAATCAGAAAAACAAAAGTATAAGCAGCAAGCTTTGAAGCGCCACCGTAATTAACAATGCTATTTTCAACCCAACCAGCTCCAAGCACCCAAAGGCTCAAGCCAAAGAAAAAACTTATTACAAAAGTATTTTTTGGAGATTCAAGTACTAGCAGTCTCCACAAGCCAGCCAAAAAAATTGGACTTAGGTACCATAAATCAAATGGTTCAAAAGAAAGAACCAATAGTGCACCAATTACAGCCGCGGCAAATGATTTTATGATTACCATTAAGGCATCATATCAATAAAAATTTATTCTTTGTTTGACCAATAAGTGATATTTAATTCATCAAAAAGCGAGCAGGTTTCTTGGATTGGTAAGCCGACCACATTGAAATAACAACCTCCTATACCTTTCACAAAAGAAGCCCCTAATCCCTGAATGCCATAACCTCCTGCTTTATCCATTGGCTCTTCAGTTAAGACATATCTCTCGATCTCACTTTCAGATAAGGATTTCATTTCTACAACTGTATGTGAATGATTCTGAACAAACTCTATTTCTTTTGATTCAGAAATATGACCTAAAGCTATTCCTGTTGTTACGGTATGAGTGGTTCCAGATAATTCTTTCAACATTTTATAAGCATGATCTTTGGTAGTTGGTTTTCCAAAGATTTTATTTTTATGACTAACCACTGTATCAGCCACCAAAAAGGGCTTAAGAGATAAACCCTCTTGAAGTATTTTATTTCCAGCAGCTATGACTTTAGATTTTACTATTCGGTCAAGATAATCTTGTGGACCTTCGTCTTGAATCTCATCTTCATCAACCTCAATTTCAAGAACTTCAAAATCAACCATCAATTGATTAAGAATATTTTTTCTTCGAGGTGATTTAGAGGCTAGGTATAAGCCTGAAATAGTCACTATTTAATTTTTTCTTCTTTGTAGATAACTCTTTTTCTAATTTTTGGATCAAACTTCATCATCTCAATTTTATCTGGAGTGGAAGTTTTATTTTTATCCGTAGTATAAAAGTGTCCTGTTCCGGCAGAAGAGACTAACTTAATTTTTTCTCTCATATTTTTTCTCCTCTCGATCTAATATCCTTTAAAACTTCATCAATTCCTTTCTTATCAATGATTCTCATTCCTTTTGCAGAAACAGTTAGAGAAATGTACTTATTTTCGGATTCAACCCAAAATTTATGTTGATTAAGATTAGGAAAAAACCTTCTTTTCGTTCGGTTTAATGCCTTGGAAACATTGTTTCCTGCCATTGGTTTTTTTCCTGTTACCTGACAAACTTTTGACATAACTATATTTTTTATAAATCTGAGGAATGATTTATACCAGAAACTAATGGTTTAGAAAACCTATCTAAGTTATATTTCGCATTATGGATCAGCTAATAAATAAAAGGGTTCTCTTATGCGTGACTGGCGGCATTGCCGCCTATAAATCTGCTGAATTGGTAAGGCTATTTAAAAACTCTGGTTCTGATGTGAGGGTTTTAATGACTAAATCAGCTCAAGAATTTATCACACCTTTAACTATGCAGGCTCTTTCAGGCAACTCAATTCATTCAGATCTTCTTGACCCTGGTGCTGAGGCTGCAATGGGGCACATAGAATTGGCTAGGTGGTCTGATATCATTGTTATTGCACCGTGCACAGCCGATTCAATTGCAAAATTAGCATTAGGCAGAGGCGATGATCTTCTTAGCGCGGTTGCTTTATCTACTGATGCCCCAATTTTTGTTGCTCCGGCAATGAATCAGGCCATGTGGAGAGACGGGGCGACACAAAATAATATATCCACTCTTGCAGAAAAAAACTTTATTTTTATTGGCCCAGATGTTGGAACTCAAGCCTGTGGTGACACCGGTCCAGGGAGGATGACAGAACCATCAGATATTATTCAACAAGTTTCCTTGAACTTTAGTAAAGGCCTTTTGGCAGGAAAGAAAATTCTAATTACTGCTGGTCCAACGAGAGAGATGATTGATCCCGTGCGGTACATATCAAATCGTAGTTCAGGAAAAATGGGCTTTGCTTTAGCAGAAGCAGCTTGCGATGAAGGCGCTTTTGTTAGTTTGATATCCGGGCCAGTTAATTTACCCACGCCTCAAAGAATATTCAGACATGATGTTGAAACTGCAAAACAAATGTATGACAAAGTAAATGAAATGATAGATGAGATAGATATTTTCATCGCAACTGCTGCAGTTTGTGACATCAAGCCATCTCATCCTTCAAATCAAAAAATCAAAAAGCAACAGATACTTGATGCAAACAACATTCACTTAGAAGAAAATCCTGACATTGTGGCAAGCGTCAAAAAAGCTCATCCAAATAAAAAAGTAATTGGGTTTGCAGCAGAAACTGAGAACGTTCTTGATAACGCTAAACTCAAACTTTCTGATAAAGAGCTTGATCTAATCATAGCAAATGATGTCTCAAATGCTGAGATTGGATTTGATTCTGATGATAATGAAGTTCACTTAATTTCAGAAAAAAATTCAAGGAAAATTAATAAATCTTCGAAAGAGAAAGTTTCAAGGGAAATAATCAAATATATCTCTGATAATTTAACGTGATTAGGTGGTTATTGTTCAGAATATTGGGTTTCTTTCTGCCTGATATTATTAAAACCTTCACAGGCAAAAATCAGAAAGAATCTAATGTGCCTCTAAATGTAAAATTTAAGATCCTTAATGAAAATCTAGGTAAAGAATTTCCGCTGCCCGGCTTTCAGACTGCTGGTTCTGCCGGCCTAGATCTCTGTGCATGTGTTGAAGAGGATATTTTTATTAATCCAAACGACTCCGTGTTAGTGCCTACCGGTTTTAGTATCCATATAGATAATCCTGCTTATGCTGCTTTTATTCTTCCAAGATCCGGTTTAGGTCATAAGCACGGGATTGTTTTAGGTAACTTGGTTGGTTTAATTGATTCGGATTATCAAGGGGAGATTATGGTTTCTTTATGGAATAGATCTGATGACACATTCACAGTTGAACCTGGAGCGAGAATTGCCCAAATGGTTTTCTTGCAGGTTATGAATCCAAATTTTTCAATAGTGAAAGAGTTTTCCACCTCAGAGAGAGGAGACAAAGGGTTTGGTTCCTCTGGTTTATAGTTAGCTTAGAAAGTAAAGTCTTTTTTTCTCAGTCTAAGATGGCTTGGAGTAACCTCGACTAGCTCATCTTCTTCAATAAACTCCAATGCTTGCTCCAAGGAATGATTTATGTGCGGAGTGAGAATTAGATTTTCGTCTGTTCCCGCTGCTCTAATATTTGTTAATTGTTTTGCTTTTGTAGGATTCACGGGCAGATCATTATCTCTCGAATGCAAACCTACGATCTGTCCTTTGTATACGTCTATACCGTGACCAACAAATAATTTTCCTCTGTTTTGTAGATTAAATAATGAATAGGCTAGTGTTTTTCCAGCCGCCATGGAAACTAAGACTCCATTTTGTCTATTCTTAAGTTCACTTGTTTTAGCTTTGTTGTATTTTTCAAAAACGCTTGTAAAAATTCCCGTCCCGCTGGTTAAAGTTAAAAATTGAGACCTAAAGCCAATGATACCTCTTGAGGGAGCTAAAAATTCTAGTTTTAATCTTCCTTTTCCATCCGGTACCATATCTCTTAACTCTGCTTTTCTAAGACCCATCTCTTCCATGATTGGTCCTTGAAACTCTTCCTCTATATCAATCACTACTTGTTCATAAGGCTCATGGATTTCACCATTAACTTCTTTTTGAATAACTTCAGGTTTGGAAACTCCGAGCTCAAATCCATCTCTTCTCATGCTTTCTATAAGCACTGATAAATGAAGTTCTCCTCTACCGGATACAATAAATTTATCAGGTGAGTCTCCCTGTTTAACACGTAATGCAACGTTACTAAGTAATTCTTGTTCTAATCGTTCCTTTATGTTTCTTGATGTAACAAACTTTCCATCATGTCCTGCAAATGGAGAATCATTTACTTGAAAAGTCATACTTACGGTGGGCTCATCTACTTTTAGAGGAGGAAGTGAAGATATATTTTCAGGAGAGCATAAAGTATCTGAGATGAAGAGTTTCTCAATTCCTGAAACACAAACAATATCTCCTGCATCTGCCTCAGATACTTCAATTCTTTCTAGACCGCTGTGACTCATCACTTGCAGAACTTTTCCTTTCCTTTCTTTTTTATCTGAATCAACAATAATTACTGAATCATTTGGTTTAATTTTTCCAGCTTTAATTCTTCCAATGCCTATTACACCAACATATTCATTACTATCTAAAGCGCTGATTTGCATTTGAAAAGGCTTACTCACATCAACTTTTGGAGAAGGAACTTTTTCAATTATCAAGTCTAATAAAGGAGACATATCCTCTTTTATCTCATCAGGTTCCAATCCAGCTACTCCATTCAGTGCTGATGTATAAATAACATCAAAATCCATTTGTTCATCATTACCACCCAGGCGATCGAATAAATCAAAAACCTGATCTAATACCCAATCTGGCCTTGCACCATCTCTATCAATTTTATTAATCAGCAATATTGGATTAAGACCTTGTTCAAAAGCCTTTTCAGTAACAAATCTTGTTTGAGGCATTGGCCCGTCTACTGCATCAACTAAAAGTAGTACTGAATCAACCATAGATAGAATTCTTTCTACTTCTCCACCAAAATCAGCATGACCTGGAGTATCTACAATATTTATTTTGTAATCTTTCCAATTAATGGCAGTATTTTTGGCAAGTATAGTGATGCCTCTTTCCTTCTCTTGATCAAAAGAATCCATCAACCTTTCCGATCCTAAATCCTTTCTGTCTAAAGTTCCAGATTGCTCTAGAAGCTTGTCTACCAGCGTAGTTTTTCCATGATCAACATGGGCAATAATTGCAATATTTCTAATATTTTCCGAATTCATATAACTAGATGAATTATCAAAGTTGTTGATTTAT
>CABZTA010000012.1 GCA_902528485.1 uncultured SAR86 cluster bacterium | reverse complement strand
TCTTAGATTTTTTTTCTTCCAAAGGACATGAGTTAGTTGAAAGTTCAAGTTTGCTTCCTGTAGACGATAAAACACTCTTATTTACGAATTCAGGTATGAATCAATTCAAGGAAGTTTTTCTTGGTGCTGAGAAACGAAAATATTCGACAGCAACATCCTCTCAAAGATGCATCAGAGCGGGAGGAAAGCATAACGATCTTGAAAATGTTGGATATACGCTTAGGCATCATACATTTTTTGAAATGCTGGGAAATTTCAGTTTTGGCGATTATTTTAAGAGGGAAGCCATTCTTTATGCGTGGGAATTATTAACAAAAGTTTATAAATTACCCCCCGATAGGCTTTGGGTAACAGTACATTTTGAAGATATTGAGTCCGAGGAAATCTGGCTCAAAGAAATTGGAATTCCTAAAGAAAGGATATCAAAACTTGATGAGGATAACTTTTGGTCAATGGGCGATACTGGTCCTTGCGGTCCATGTAGTGAAATTTTTTTTGACCACGGTGATAATTTTTTAGGAAGTCCACCAGCAGAAGGAGCTGATACAGGGGATAGATATGTAGAAATTTATAATCTTGTATTCATGCAATTTGAAAGAAATTTGCAAGGAAATTTAAATCCTCTACCGAAACCTTCTGTAGATACTGGTATGGGATTAGAAAGAATTACTTCAGTAATGCAAGAAACAAATGACAATTACGAAACAGACTTATTTAAACCATTAATCAAAAAAATTGCTATTGAGTTGGGTGAGGATGATCTTAAAAATCCATCTTTAAGAGTAATAGCAGATCACTTAAGATCTAGTGCATATTTAATTGCTGATGGTTTATCCATATCTAACGAAGGAAGAGGATATGTTTTGAGAAGAATAGTGAGAAGAGCTTTACGTCATGCTTATAAAATAAATCCTGATATCGAGCATCCATTATCAAAACTCACTCACGATCTCATAGATCAGATGAAAGAAGTTCACGGTAATCTTGAAGTAAAAAAATTGGATATAGAAAAAGCATTGGAATCAGAGGAGAACCAATTTTCTTTAACACTTAGAAATGGGATGCGAATTTTTGATGAAGAAGTTTCTTCAAAAACTAAAATAATTTCAGGAGACTTAGCTTTTAAGTTGTATGACACTTACGGTTTTCCTTTAGATATGACAATTGATCTTGCTAGAGAGAGAAATCTAAAAGTTGATGAGAAAGGATATGACCATCAAATGGATAAGCAAAAGGAAAAAGCCAAAGCAGCCTCGAATTTTGAAAATTTATTACCTGCCTCCATTGATCTAGACAAGCCCACTGATTTTTACGGGTATAAAAAATCAAAGACTAAATCAAAAGTTTTAAAGATCTTTTTAAACCAAAAAGAATTGGAATCCTTAACCTCTAAAGATGCGGCTTTGTTAATTCTTGATAAAACACCTTTTTACGCAGAATCAGGCGGGCAAGTAGGAGACAAAGGTATCATTGAAGGAAAGAATTTTAAATTTAAAGTAACTGATACTCAAAAAATTGGCGACCAATTTATACACATAGGTTCATTATCCGAAGGTGAAATTAACATTGACGATGTTTGTGATGCGGAAATCAATATTTTAAATAGATCTAAGATTACCAATAATCACTCTGCCACTCATTTGCTTCATTCCGCGCTAAGGGATGAACTAGGTAATCATGTAGAACAGAAAGGCTCCTTGGTGGCAGATAATTATTTCAGATTTGATTTTTCTCATGACGAATCTCTTTCATCAGAACAATTAGAAAAAATAGAGAACTTGGTCAATAAAGTAATTAGACAAAATGAAAAAACAAAGACAGAAACCATGTCATATGATGAAGCAATTAAGAAGGGTGCTTTAGCTTTTTTTGGTGAGAAGTATGGCGATGAAGTTAGAGTAATTTATATAGGTGGAAGATTCTCTGTTGAGCTTTGTGGAGGGACTCATGTGAAGTCAACTGGAGAAATTGGACATATAAAAATTACTCAAGAAACTAGCATTTCATCTGGAGTAAGGAGAATAGTAGCTTGCTCAGGAGAGGATGCTGAAGATTATACAAATACCTTCCAAACATCTGGACAAGAAATTATGAAATTACTTAATTCCAGCGATAAAAATATATTACCCAAAATTAAAGAATTAATAGCAAAGAATAAAGAACTCGAGAAATCAATTAAGTCATCACATCAAAAAGAAATTGGAGATCTCATCCAGAGCCTTGAGTCTGAGGTGATTGAAATAAATGACTTCAAAGTTATATTAAAAGAATTTGAAGGAATCGATTTGTCATCTGCTCGAGTAGAGATAGATAATCTAAAAAATAAGATAGGTAATTTAATTTGTGTACTTCTCTCTAGGGATGGCAATAAATCAAGCTTAATGGTTTCGTCTTCAAAATCAATTTCAAAAGATGTTTTCAGCTCAAATGATTTGTTACAATCCCTCGCTTCATTGATAGGCGGTAAAGGAGGAGGTAAACCAGATCATGCACAAGCAGGTGGAAGTGAAGTTAAAAACTTCGAAAAAGTTTTTTCTGACGCTAAAGAATATATTCAAAGTCTCTAATAGATATGAGTAACATTATTGTCCAAAAGTTTGGAGGGACATCTGTTGCTAGCCCTAAAAGAATTGAAGCAGTCGCCAAGATTGTTGGTCAGGAAATTGACTCAGGTAATCATGTGGCTGTTGTGGTTTCAGCCATGGCAGGTGAAACAAATAGACTTATCGATCTGGCTAAGAAAATCCAAAAGAAACCTGATCCTAGAGAATTTGATGTAGTTATTTCTTCTGGCGAGCAAGTTTCTGCTGCGTTGCTTGCCATGTCACTTAAAAAGAAGGGATACAACTCAAAATCTTTCAATGCTTTTCAGATGGGATTTAAAACGGATTCCTCGTTTGGAAGAGCAAGAATTAGAAAAGTCTCAGAAGAAATTCTTCAAGATGTACTAGAAAAAAATATTGTTCCTGTAATCACTGGATTTCAAGGATTTGATGATGAAAATAATATTACTACTTTAGGAAGGGGCGGTTCGGATACCTCTGCAGTAGCAATCGCAGTTTCTTTGAATGCTCAAGAGTGTCAAATTTATACTGATGTGGATGGAGTATTTACAACTGATCCTAATATTTACGATAAAGCCAGGAAACTTGATCATTTAACATACGAAGAAATGTTGGAACTTTCTTCTTTAGGAGCTAAAGTTTTACAAATAAGATCTGTGGAATTTGCAAGTAAATACAAATTACCTTTGAGAGTCTTATCAAGTTTTGGGTCAAATGGAGGAACTTTGATAAATAGTAATGATAATTTAGAGGAGGCTGTAGTATCAGGAATTGCGTTTACTTCAAATGAAGCAAAAATAACCATCAGAAAAGTTCCTGATATTCCGGGAATTGCAGCAAAAATACTTTCTCCCATAAGCGATGCAGGAATAGAAGTTGACGTGATCGTGCAAAACGTTGCATCTGACAACACAACAGATTTTACTTTTACTGTTAACAAAGATTATGCAGATGAAACCTCAAAAATTTTAGAAAAATTGCGTAAGGAGTTAGGTAGTGGTGAGATAGAAGTTGACTTAGATATTTGTAAAGTATCTGTTGTTGGAAACGGAATGAAGTCTCACGCGGGTGTAGCAAGCAAGATGTTTGGTGCCTTGGCAGATGAGGCAATAAATATTGAAATGATTTCAACTTCAGAGATTAAAATCTCAGTTGTTCTTGAAGAAAAGTATAAGGAACTTGCCGTAAGAACCCTTCACGATGCATTTGAGTTAGATAAGAATTAATTCATTGCACAATAGATATCATATTGATAATCTCACTTAAGAGGAGATTTACTATGGAAAATACTTTTGACTATGTTGTTGTAGGAGCTGGAAGCTCCGGCTGTGTAATGGCAAATAGGTTGAGTGAAGACGGTACTAAAACCGTTCTTATTCTTGAGGCAGGAGGCAAAGATACAAATATGTTCATTCACATGCCTTCTGGATATTCGCAAATTGTTCCTACCAAGAATGATAATAATTATGGTTTTGAAACTGAACCAGAAGCTACAACTAATAGCAGGCCTTTATACTGGCCAAGAGGAAAAGGTTGGGGAGGCTCATCTTCAATAAATGCAATGATTTATATCCGAGGCCATTCTTATGATTATGACTTATGGCGACAACAAGGTAATGAAGGGTGGTCATATGAAGATGTACTTCCTTATTTTAAAAAGGCAGAAAATTTTCATGGCGATGGCGATGAAGAGTTTCATGGATACGAAGGTCCTCTTCATGTCAAAAAATCTGATAGAGAAGACGATTTATTACTAGAAAAATTCATAGAGGCTGGTCAACAGGCTGGATTTCCCTACACAAGAGACTTCAATGGAAAGGAACAGGAGGGTGTTTCAAGATACGAACATACCATTAATGATACTTCAAGAGGGCCAAGGAGATGGAGCTCAGCTCAAGCTTATCTGCATCCTGCATTAGAAAGAGAGAATTTAAGCAACGAAATCAATGTAACAGTTGATAAATTGATAATGGATGGAAAAAAAGTAAAAGGCATTGAGTACTTAAACAAGAAAGGCGAAAGAAAATCATGTTTTGCTAACAAAGAGATTATTTTATCTGCAGGTGCACTTGGTTCTCCTCTAATTTTGATGAGAAGTGGGATTGGAGATCCAAACGATATAACAAAACATGGCATAGACTTAGTACACGAGTTGAAAGGTGTTGGAAAAAATATGCAAGATCACTACGGTGTGACCACCTCATTTTATGCAACTAAACCAGTTACCCTTCACAGATCAGTGTCATGGATTAAAACTCAGATAGCAGGAATTAAATACTTGTTATTTGGAACAGGTGATGCTGCTTACCCTCCTTGCAGCGGGGGAGGCTTCATAAAATCTAGTCCAGAAAAAGATTTACCAGACACTCAGCTTCATTATGTTTCCATTCAAGGCGAAGATCAGCATTTCAGAACGGGAGTTACTAAAGAGCACGGTTTTTCATGCATAGCTTATATATGTAGACCACAAAGCAGAGGTTATCTGACCCTAAAAAGCGCTGATCCTGAAGATGAGCCTCTTCTATATCCAAATTACCTTTCTGAAGAGGAAGACGTAATCGATCTTAGAAATGCTCTGAGAGAAACAAGAAGGATATTGATGCAACCAGCGTTTGACGAATTCAGAGGAGATCCTGTGAAGCCAGGACCTGAAATCAATATTGATGATGATGATGAATTAGATAACTGGATTAGAGAAAACGGAGAGACACTTTATCATCCCGTCAGTACATGCAAGATGGGTAATGATGAAATGAGTGTTGTCGATGATGATCTTAAAGTTCATGGTATCGATGGATTGAGAGTCATAGATGCATCTATAATGCCTACGCTAATAGCTGGAAATACCAATGCCCCGGCAATTATGATTGCTGAAAAAGCTGCTGACTTAATAAGACAAGCATCTTAAAAATCTAGGAGAGGTGGCTGAGTGGTTGAAAGCGCTCCCCTGCTAAGGGAGTATGTGGTAATCCCGCATCGAGGGTTCGAATCCCTCCCTCTCCGCCATAGATTAGAAAATTACTTCCAAAACAAAAATCCTTTACAATAAATTTATGCACAATCCAAAGGATAAAGACTTTTTAAATCAATCTGAGTCAGATCTACTCCTTAACAGGGCAAAAGAAGTAATTCCTGGAGGAATATTTGGGCATTATAAATATGCTGTCAGAAAAGACGGGCCCAAATTTTTCTCTAAAGCGGATGGAGCATATTTTTGGGATGTTGATGGAAATGAATACGTAGATTTGGTTTGCGCTTGGGGGCCTATGATCCTTGGATATAATAACCCTATAGTAGATGAAGCAGCTAGAAAACAATTAAATCTTGGCAATACGGTAAGCATTGCCTCTCCTGTGATGATTGAACTAGCGGAAACCTTAGTTGATTTGGTATCAATTGCCGATTGGAGTTTGTTTGGTAAAAATGGAGCTGATAGTACTTCTCTTGCAGTAATGGTATCCAGACAAGAAACCGGCAAGCAAAAAATATTAAAAATAAACGATGGGTATCATGGCTCAAATAGCTGGATGCAAAGACACAATAGTCCTGGCATTATTAATTCAGATTCCGCAGAAGTAATCTCCATCGATTGGAACGACTTAGATAGATTTAATCAAGTAATCTCAGATCATGGGGATGACCTAGCATGTTTTATTTCGAGCCCTTATCATCATCCAACTTTCAAAAACAATGTTTATCCGAATGAAGGATACTGGAAACACATCGAGAAGGTTTGTCATAAAAATAATATTATTTTAATTGTCGATGATGTTAGGACTGGATTTAGAATTGATCTAAAAGGATCAAATAATTTTTTTGGTTTTTCTCCAGATTTAATTTGTTTGGGGAAAGCTATAGCGAATGGATATCCAATATCTGCCTTGGTAGGAAAAGACTCATTAAAAGAATCAGCGGAGAAGGTTTATTTTACTGGCACTCAGTTTTTAAACTCAGCCCCAATGGCTGCAGCAAAAGCAACAATAGATGAACTCGTTAAGCAGGATGCTGTTGCGAAGATGAATAACTTCGGTAACTTGTTAAATGAGAGACTAGTCAAGATTGCAAAAGATTTTGATGTCAAGATGGTTGTGTCTGGAGTCCCAGCCATGCCTTACTTTCGAATTGAGGATGAAGATAAAACATTACATTCGAGATGGGTTGATGTTTGCCTGAGCAAAGGTCTTTATCTCACAGATTATCACAATCATTTCATTTCAGTGGCTCATGAAGATGAGCATCTAAAAAAAGTTGAGGATATTGCTAGGGCAGCTTTTGAAGCTATTAAGTCGTAGTTTCTTCCCCTTTAAACTCTCTCCAATTATTAATTAGCCCTTTGTAGTTTATGAAAACCCAAAGAGGCATGGCTGCAAGCAACCACCAAAGCTCAGTTTCAATGAGTAAATAAATACCAGGCACGAAACCAATAGTTCCAACTACAAAGCCATAAAACCTCACCTTTGCGCTTAAACTTGTTAGCAAATAAACACAAATAAAGGCAAAAATTTGATCAAATATCTGTGCTGAATTAAAAAGATTAATCTCAAACATAACAATCCTCTAAAAAAAATTCTGCATAGGATAATATATTTCAATAACAATTAGCGAATAATGGATCAATATTCAAAAATTCTTTTTATTTCTTATAGAGGGTCTATGTATAGATATTTCCAAGACATTAAAAGAAATATCATGTTTGACTCCACCATAATGAGTTTTTTTCCTTTTATCTTTTTTAAACTTGGCCGCACTGATTTAACCCAAGCTGAAATTCAAAAAGGAATAAGTTTTGAGTTAACAAGAAAAAAAAGAAAATACTTTTACATAAAGTATTTTTGGCCATTCTATGAAGTCTTTTTGTATATACTTTTTGTTTTTTATTACAGAAGATTTATTTATGTAATTTCAAAGAGGATGCCTGATTTAATTTGTATATGGAATGGGCACAGGTTACCAGAGTATGCAATAAAACTAATCGCCAAAAAAAATAATATTAAATTAGCTTTTTTTGAAAATGGTTTGCTTCCTAATTCAACAACTGTGGACCCTAAAGGCGTGAATGATTTAAACAGCGTTCCGCGTGAAAAAGAGTTTTATGAAAATTATGTTCTCAGTGGAAAGAATTTAAATTTTGAGATTCAACAACGAGCATCAATCAAAAGTAAGGAAAGGTACAGTAAATCTCTAGAACTATATGAAGACTTACCTGAAAAGTTTATCTATGTTCCTTTTCAAGTTAATCATGACAGTCAAGTTTTGCTAAATTCTCCAAGAGTAAATTCCATGGATGAATTATTTCAATGGTTAGATTATTCGATTAGAAAAATTGAAGATAAAGATTTATTTTTTGTAATAAAAGAACATCCAAGTGACTCAACGAAATTTAAACATCTTCATAAAGTAAATGAGCGAATACTCTTTAGAAATTTTGATTCAAAAGATCTTATAGAAAAATCTTTATCCACATTAACTCTGAACTCTACTGTAGGGCTTGAATCACTTATTCTAGGGAAAAAATTAATTCTTCTTGGAGAGAGTTGTTTTAAGATCGATGGTATAACAAAATTTCCTGAATCAAGAGATCAATTAGTTGATTGCATAAATTCATTAGATAGCTGGGAGTTAGACTTAGGTCAGGTTGAGAAATATCTTGATTATTTAAATGAAATTTACTGCGTCCAGCAATCTTGGAGAAATCCTTCCGAACAGCACTTTGAATCTCTAGAAAAGCGATTTAAAGAAATAATATATTCTTAAGTGATTGCAGGAGCATCGCTTCCGACAACTTCTTCCCTTAAATTTCTTTTAAGAACCTTCCCAGTAGCATTCCTTGGTAAAGCAGCTATGAAATCAACTGATGCAGGAATTTTGAACTTAGCAAGATTTTTTAGGCAGTGATTGATGATATCTTGCTCTGATAAACCACAATCAGGTTTTAAGACAATGAATGCCTTACCTGTTTCTCCCCATTTTTTGTCAGGCACACCAATGATTGCCGCTTCTGCAATTTCTGGAAGTTGATAGATAACGTTTTCAATTTCAGCAGGATATACATTTTCTCCGCCGGAAATGTACATATCCTTTTGTCTATCGACTATATAAATAAATCCTTCATCATCCATTTGAGCAGCATCTCCGGTTTTGAGCCAGCCATCAACAAATGATTTTTCTGTAGCTTCTACATTGTTCCAATACCCTGGAGTGACGTTTGGACCTTTTATCAAAATTTCTCCAACTTCACCTTGATCTACTTCATTGCCATCTTCATTTACTATTTTTACTTCTGTGTGCAATAAAGGCTTGCCTGCAGAACCAACTTTTCTCTCAGCGTCTTCACCGGCAAGACCGATACCTCCTGGACTTGTCTCAGTCATACCCCAGCCTTGCCAAAGTTCGACACCTTTACCTTGCCAAGACTTCAAAATGATCTCTGCACACGGAGCGCCGCCAACACCCGCACCTTCAATTCTAGAAAAATCAGTTGTATCAAAATTTGGATGCTGCATCATAAACTGAAAGGGAGCTGGCACTGCAAAAAAATGTGTGATGCCATAGTCAGGATCATCAATGATTTCTAATGCCTTACCGGGATCAAATTCTTTCATCAAAACTATTTGACCACCGTAATGGAGAATCGGATTTGCGTAACAATTCATGCCTCCCGTATGGAACAAAGGAAGAACAATAAGTTGGACTGTTTTGTCGGTTACTCTGGAAGATCCCGCAAGATTAACTATATTATAAAACTGCATTTCATGAGTGATCATTGCACCTTTTGGATGACCTGTTGTACCCGATGTGTACATCAGCATAATCAGATCATCATGCGTAGTTTCAACAACATCAAAATCAATATTTTTTCTTAATGCTTGTTCGTACTCATTATTTTGATCCTCATCATCAATTTCCAGTGAATTCTTGATGGAGCAATCTTTTAGAAGCGATTCAGCTATATCTTCAAAATTAGAACCATAAATTAAGACTTCAGGGGAACTGTCATTAAGAATGTACTCAAGTTCTGGTTTAGTAAGACGCCAATTAAGAGGTAATTCAATAGCACCAATTTTTGCGCAAGCAAACTCCAGCTCAAAAACTTCAGTGCAGTTATGAATTAAGATGGCAACTCTATCACCTTTCTTAACCCCTTTATTTTGTAACCAAGAAGCGAGTCGACAAGATCTTTCCTCAAGTTGCCCGTAAGTAGTTTCTCTTCCAGAAGAAACTTCTTTTACAGCAACTTTGTTTGGTCTAGTTCTAGCTTGATGAAAGGACCAATCGTAGTATTTGACTGTGCTCATTAAGCTTTAAGCAACTCCAGCACCTAAAACAGATTTAATCTCTAAGAATTCCTCAAAGCCAAATTCTCCCCATTCTCTTCCATTCCCGGATTGCTTAAAACCACCGAACGGAGAAGTTAAGCCAGAAGGAGCATTATTTATGTGAACATTTCCACTTCTAATTTTTCTAGCTACTTCTACTGCATGATCTATGTTCTCTGAGGAAACATAACCCGCTAATCCATAAGGAGTATCGTTTGCAATTTCAATGGCTTCATCTTCATTTTTGTATGGAATGATGCAAAGAACAGGCCCAAAAATTTCTTCCTTAGCTATAGTCATGTCATTGTTAACGTTAGCAAATACAGTTGGTTTAACGTAGAAACCTTGATTTAGACCGTCAGGTTTTCCTGGACCACCGCAGACTAATTCTGCACCTTCTTCGATACCTTTTTCGATGAGACCTTGAATTTTATTAAACTGAACCTCGCTCACCACTGGACCAATTACAGTATCTTCAGCATTAGGATCACCCACCTTAGTCTCTTCTGCAGCTTTTTTAGCTGCAGCCTTTGCTTCATCTTTTCTTGACTCAGGAACCAACATTCTAGATGGAGCATTACAGGACTGTCCGCTGTTATTAAACATATGTCTTGTTCCTCTGATAACTGCATTCTCAAAATCAGCATCATCCAAAATAATGTTTGGTGATTTTCCACCCAATTCTTGATGAACTCTTTTAACTGAATCTGCAGAACCTTTTGCAACTTGGATGCCAGCTCTAGTTGATCCTGTGAAAGACATCATGTCTATGTCAGGATGAGAGGACATAGCTTCTCCAACAGTTGGTCCATCACCATTAACAAGATTAAAAACTCCTTCAGGAATTCCTGCTTCATGAATTATTTCTGCCATGAGCATTGCATTAAAAGGAGCAATTTCACTGGGTTTTAGAATCATCGTGCAGCCAGCTGCTAAAGCAGGTGCAACCTTGCAAGCTATTTGATTTATTGGCCAATTCCAGGGAGTAATCATCCCAACCACTCCAACTGCCTCTTTTCTGATGAACAGCCCATCTTTTTGTTGCTCAAAGTCATAATTCTTTAGAGTCTCAAGAGCTGTCATAAAGTGGCCTAAACCTGAGGGAGAGTGGGCTTTCGAAGCTAAGGACATTGGAGCACCCATTTCAGAAGAAATAGCTTCAGCCATCTCTGGACTTCTTTTCATGTAAATCTCAATGATTTTCTCTAAATAACTAACTCTTTCTTCTTTTTTAGTTGTGCTAAAGCCAGCAAAAGCATTTTTGGCAGCTTCTACTGCAGCATTTACATCTTCAGAAGATCCTAAAGCAATAGAGCCAATGGATTCTTCAGTAGCTGGATTTAAAACATCAAGCTTATTGAGTCCATTTTCAGGATCAACCCATGACCCATTTATGTAAAACTGATGATATTCTTTCATTTTTTCCTCTCTTAAGTTTTCACTTTAAATAGTTTCTAGTTAAAAGTTGGGTCTGAATTCTTTCAGCCCAGAGAGAAAGATACTTTCTTGTTTCTCTGGGGTCAATAACTTCGTGCACTGAAAATGACTCTCCTCTCGCAAAAGGATCGCGTGCTTTTCTTAAAGAATCCTCAATTTCTTTTCTTTTAGCTTCAGGATCCTCTGCAGCAGCAATTTCTTTGGCAAACGCCACTGCAACCCCCCCCTCCAATGGAAGAGCGCCTGATTCAGCTGATGGCCATGCCAACACATATGGATCCGGACCAAAATGAGCGGCTGCAGCAACACCAAAGGATTTCCTTATCATAACAGTTGCCCAAGGAACAGTTGTCTCTGCGGCAGTAAGAACTGTTTCAGTTCCATAGAGTATTCCAGCATTTTTTTCTGCTTCTGGACCAATTAAAAATCCTGGTTCATCAACAAAAGTTAAAATTGGAATATTAAAGTTATTACAGTTTTGTATAAATCGAGTTGTTTTCTTGGCATTATCAGCGGTCATCGATCCGGCATAAAAATTTGGATCATTAGCAAAAATTCCCACAGAAAATCCGTTTAGTCTTGCAAATGCTGTAATCATGCCTCTTCCAAAATAAGGAGTAATTTCAAAAAGGCTTTCTCTATCAACCACTCCTGAAAGAATCTTTCTCATATCATAAGTTCTGGATCTATCTTCTGGAATGGCATCTAAAAGATTTTGATTTTTTCTTTCAATATCATCCTCATTTGGAACGCGAGCGGCTATTTCGTATCGGTTCTGTGGAAAATAACTTATAAATTTCCTTATCTGATTTAATGCTTCCTTTTCGGTATCTACAACGTTATCGACAACTCCATTTGATTTGTGAACTTCGGATCCTCCTAATTCTTCTTTAGTAAGTTCAGTGCCAAATGCTCTTTCAACGACCTTTGGCCCCGCAATAAGAATTTGCGCAGTTTTTTTGGTCATCACTCTAAAATGTGATGCAACGAATCTTGAAGCAGGGAGTCCTGCGACTGGACCTAAGGCAGCAGTTGCAACAGGAACTTCTTTTAATGTTTTAGCTACAGATAAGAATCTTGACTTAGAGAACACCGGATCACCGTAAGATTTTTTTCCTGAAGATCCTTTTACTGATCCTCCTCCTCCTTCATGTAGTCTTATCAGAGGTACTTTATATTGAAGAGCTAAGTCTTCTGTATAAACACTTTTTCTGAGTCCAACCGGATTAGGTGAGCCACCTTTGACGGTAAAGTCTTCTCCTCCGACTAGAACTTGCCTATCATCAATTTTGCCAAATCCTAGAACAAAGTTAGAGGGAGTGAAATCTGAAATTTCTCCCTTTTCATCTTTTTCTGCATCCCCAGCTATTTTTCCAACTTCATCAAAAGAACTTTCGTCTAATAGAAGATCTATTCTTTCTCTTAAAGTTAATCTACCTTTAGCATGCTGAAGATTTATAGCCTCTGTACCGCCTTGAGATTTAGCTAATTTATTTCTTAGCTTTAGTTCTTCAACATCGCTTTTCCAATTCATGTCAGTTATTCAAATTCTTCTTCCTGCCACCATGGGTAGTATTCAGGCATATTTTTGGAAACCGTATCTGAAAATTCAGGATCTCTTTTCTCTAGAAATGATGAGATTCCCTCTGCAACGTCATTACTTCTTCCCAAATAATATACTCCCCTTGAGTCTATTTTATGAGCTGACATAGGATGTTTCTCTCCCAACATTTTCCATACCATTTGCCTAGTTAAACTGACAGAAACTGCAGAGGTTTTATTCGAAAATTTGCGTGCTATCTCTAATGCTCTTGGTAAAAGATTTTCTTGACTTGTAACTTCTCTAATTAATTTTCCTTTGAGAGCCTCTTCTGCAGAAAACACCTCTCCTGACATCATCCATTCTAGTGATTGGCTAACACCTACAATTCTTGGCAAAAACCAGGAAGAACAAGCCTCAGGCACTATGCCTCTTTTTGCAAAGACAAATCCAAACTTTGCGTTATCAGATGCAATTCGAACATCCATTGGAAGTGTCATAGTAACTCCAACACCAACTGCAGATCCATTAACGGCTGCAATAATAGGTTTTTTAAAATCGTATAACTTTAAAGTGAGCATTCCGCCAGTATCTCTTGCAACTCCATTAACCTTTTTATCTCTTTTTGACCAATCGAATGTTTTTTCTCCTTGAGAAAGGTCTGCTCCAGCACAGTAAGCCCTGCCTGACCCTGTAAAAATAACGGAACGAACTGAATCATCAGATTCTGCTTCATCTAAAGTGTCCATTATCTCAACCATCATTTTTCCGCTGAAAGTGTTCATTTCATCGGGTCTTGTGAAGGTAATGAGTAATGAGCTATCTATTTTCTCTGTTTTAAGTGTTTCTTTATTCATAGATTTAAATATACCTTTTCTAAATAAAATTGTGTATCATCGATTTATAGCGTTAATTTAACCGACTTGCAGACGCTTTAAAAATTAGCTAAACAGGATTTTCTAAACCTGCTCAGCGAAACAAGCAGGTTTTTTTTGGAGATTAAAAATGTCATATGAAGGAAAAAATTTAGAAACCATTGCTCTTCACACTGGATGGAGAAATGATGAAAACACTGGATCAGTAGCTGTTCCTATTCACCAAACTACAAGTTATCAATTCAATGATACTGCTCACGCAGCTAGCTTATTTGGGTTGCAGGAGTTTGGAAATATTTATACTAGAATAATGAACCCAACTTGCGACGTTCTAGAGCAAAGAATGGCTGCTTTGGATGGCGGAGTTGCTGGCTTAGCGGTTGCTTCTGGACAAACTGCATCTGCGTACTCTATTCAAAACGTTGCCAGAGCAGGGGATAATATTGTTTCATCTGCTCACTTATACGGCGGTACTTATAATCAATTCAAAAATAATATGAGGGAAATGGGCATCGAAGTTCGTTTTGTTGATCCTACCGACCCTAATAGTTTTGAGTCAGCTACTGATGATAAAACCAGAGCATATTTTGCTGAGACTCTCCCAAATCCAAAATTGCAAGTTTTTCCAATAGCGGAAGTTGCCGATATAGGAAGAAAGCATGGAATACCTTTAATAGTTGATAATACTGCTGCCCCAGTCTTATGCAGACCTTTCGATCACGGTGCTGCAGTAACTACTTATTCAACTACAAAATACATAGGGGGGCACGGCACTACAATTGGTGGTCTTATTCTTGATGGCGGTAATTTTGATTGGGGTGGAGCAGGAGCTGATAGGCAGCCTGCACTCAATACGCCTGACCCATGTTACGGAGGAGTAGTCTGGGATGAACAAGTTACAAATACAATGGGACTTCCTTTTGCTTATCTTCTAAAACTAAGAACAACTTTATTAAGGGACCTTGGTGGAGCTATGAGTCCATTCAGTGCCTGGATGTTTATTCAAGGATTGGAAACTCTTCCGTTAAGAATGCGTGAACACGCTAAGAATGCACAAGCTGTTGCTGAATTCTTAGAAAATAACGATAAAGTTCAATCAGTAACTTATCCTGGACTTTTTGAGGGAGCAGAAAGAGAAAAGGCTGACAAATATATGAAAGGTGGATACGGAGCTTTAATTGGTTTTGAACTTCCAGGGGGTAAAGAAGCTGGAAGTAAATTTATTGATTCATTAGAGCTTTTATACCATGTAGCAAATATTGGTGATTCTAGATCTTTAGCAATTCATCCTGCTACAACAACTCATAGTCAATTAGCGCCTGAAGAGCAGTTGTCTGCTGGGGTTACTCCCGGATACGTGAGGCTTTCAATTGGTATTGAACATGTTGATGATATCATTGCTGACATATCTCAAGCTTTAGATAAAGCATCTTAAACAGCTAAAAAAAATCCCTTCTTTTTGAAAAGAGGGGATTTTTTTATGTAAATCACTTGGTGCCCCTGCTAGGAATCGAACCTAGAGCTGCCACTTAGGAGGCGGCCGTTTTATCCAATTAAACTACAAGGGCTATAAAATAGTCGGGTTTTCTTCTCCTTCATATACTTCTTCAGGATCAAAAACCTTTTCTTTTTCTATAAATTCAAGACTTAAATCTTTATCAACCTTTCTGTAAAAACAAGACTTATAACCAACGTGGCAACTTGCTCCAAGTCCATCTAATTCAACCTTTATTATTAAACAGTCCTGATCATCATCGATTAATATTTCTTTTATATGCTGAAATTGGCCACTAGTTTCTCCTTTTTTCCATATCTTCTCTCTGCTTCTTGACCAATAGTGAGCTAATTTTGTATCTATACTCAAATCAAGTGATTCTGCATTCATATAACCATGCATTAATATCAATTCTGTGCCGTTTTCTACCGTTATTACTGGTATTAAGCCGTTGTCATCAAACTTAGGCATTAAAGAATTTCCTTCTTCTACCTGTTCTATACTTATTCTCTTTCCAAATTTATTTTTCATCATATGAACTAAATTTACAAAATCGTTATAATTATCAACTATTTAAGCTATTTTGGTTATAAAAAATTGATAAAAGTTGAAAATTTATCTTATTCTTTCAATGATTTTCCTTTACTCGAAAATCTTAATTTTGAAGTATATACCTCTGAAATTATTCATCTAAAAGGTAAAAACGGTTCCGGAAAATCAACCCTTTTAAAAATATTAAGCGGCATATTAAACAACTTTCAAGGAAAAGTCCTTTCTACAGCTAAAAATGTATTCTTTTTAGGGCACAACTTAGGCTTGAAAGAATCTTTGTCCGTAAAAAATAATCTATTACTTGATTATCGTTTCAATGATAATGCTCAATTACTTGATGAAGCTTACAAATTATTTGAATTGGACTCTCTTATTGATACTAAGCTATTTAATCTATCCCAGGGACAGAGAAAAAAAGTTTCTTTAGTGCAGTTATTCTTATCCGAATATGATCTTTTTCTTCTCGATGAACCATTTGCAAATCTAGATAAAAAGGGGATTGAATTAATTGAGAGTACAATCATAAGTCATCAAAATAGAGGTGCATCAATCATTTTTACTTCTCATGAAACCCAAAATATTTCAAGTAGAGAGCTAGTTCTGTGAAGAGTTTTTATTACAAAACTTTTCAAAGGGATTCAAAAGTGTATTTGTCTCGATCATCATCTTTTCTGGGTCCAATTGTATTTTTTTTAATAACAATCACTCTTTATCCTTTAGCTTTTGGATCCGATGAAGAGCAACTTGCAGAACTTGCTTCAGGAATAATTTGGATATCAATATTATTAGCAAATTTATTGTCTCACCAATTCATCTTCAATGAAGATTATAAAGATGGATCGCTCGATCTAGTTTTAGCTTCTGGAAAATCATTATTTGTCTGGGCAAGTATTAAAATCTTTGTAAATTGGTATTTCTCATCGCTTCCTTTAATTTTTTTATCTCTTGTAACTTCTTTTATGCTTTATCTCCCGCTCGATGCTGCATTAATTCTAGCTTTAACATTATTTTTAGGAACTCCGATTCTTTCTATGTTTGGTGCCTTAGCAGGAGCATTGACCCTTGAAAGAGGAAATATTGTGGGATCATCAATTGTTATTCCAATGTGTTTACCGGCTTTAATCCTGGGAATACTTGCTATACAGTCCTATAAAAATGAAGAAGTATTTTTTTACATTTTTTTACTTGCAGCCTTCTTATTTTTTTCCATCCCAATTCTTATCGCTTCATGCTTAGGAGCCATCAGACTTCACTTTGAGTAAGATGAGACAATTATTTAATCAACTAATTTCATTTCCTTATTTTTTTAAGATCGCTCAAATAAGTTTTCCTTATTTATTTCTTTTATCTATTTCTGTAATACTTCTCGGAGTTCTTTGGGGAGTTTTCTTCTCGCCAGTTGACGTTACCCAAGGTGAGGTATATAGAATCATATATCTTCATGTTCCTGCAGCTTCCGTAGCTCAGTCCATCTACTACACAATGGTTATTGCTTCAGTTACATATCTTATATGGCGAATTAAAATGGCTAGTGTATTCATGATTTCTATGGCTCCTTTAGGAGCTATATTCACTTTTTTGGCACTATTTACTGGAGCAGTTTGGGGCCAGTCTACTTGGGGGACCTGGTGGGTTTGGGATGCAAGATTAACTTCAACACTAATTCTATTAATTTTATACTTAGCAATAATCAGTCTCTTTTCGAGCTTTGACAGGAGAGCTTCAACTGATCAAGCAGTGTCAATTGTTGTACTGATTGGAGGAATTAATCTTCCAATTATTAAGTTGTCAGTTGAATGGTGGAATACTCTCCATCAGTCTGCCTCAATAACTTTATCGGGCTCAAGCATCGATAATGAAATGTTGATTCCATTGTTGATTTCTATACTTGGTTTTTATTTGTACGTGACGGCAATTGGAATGCGCAGAATGCAAGTAGAAATTCTGAAAAGAGAGATTTCGCATAATTGGGTAAAAAGAATTTTTTAAGAAAAGAAATGATTTTCGAATTAAAAATAGTCCTTATGGTGAGTTTAATCATTTTTGTGATTACTTCTTCAATTGCATTATTCGGATTAAACAAATTCAAAGAAAAAATAAAATGAGAACTAAAAGAAGAAATAGAGTAATTTTCGTATCCTCTTTGATTGCTAGTTTGTCTGTAGCTTTTACGTTCATAGTTTTAGCAATGAATGAAAATGTTGATTTCTATTACACTCCTTCAGATCTAACTGGCTCAAAAATTATTAATAAAGACAGTCTAAGAATTGGGGGCCTTGTCCAAGAAGACTCAATTAAGATTAGCAATAACAGTCTTGAGACGAATTTTCTTGTAACAGATTTAGAAAATTCTATAGAAGTCTATTATGAAGGTATTCTTCCTAATTTATTCAAAGAAAACTCTGGGGTAATTGCTCGAGGCTTCTATGATTATTCTAATGGCATCTTTTACGCCAAAGAAATATTAGCCAAACATGATGAAAATTATATTCCAAAAGAAGTAAAAAAGGCGCTTGTAAATGATTCCTGAGCTTGGAAATTTTCTTTTAATTTTCTCAATGATAAATAGTCTTCTATTGATCAGTATCGCTTTGGTCTTTCCTCCAAAAGATAAAAGATTTTTTTTATCAGCTAGCTTGGTTACTTTTTTAGCTATCTTTCTAAGCTTCATAGCTCTAGAAATATCTTTCTTGACTGATGATTTTAGTGTGCTCTATGTAGCGACAAATTCGAATCCCAATTTACCAATTTATTACAAGTTTGCTGCACTTTGGGGTGGGCATGAAGGATCATTATTATTATTTCTTCTTATTTTGGCTGGATGGATTCTAGTCTTTGTTTTTTTTCATAGAGATCATAAACATTCATCAGCATTTATGAATATTGTTCTGTTTGCACTACTTGCTTTCACGGTTTTTCTTTCCAATCCATTCGAAAGATTGCTGCCCATCTCTTCGATATCTGGTTCGGATCTCAACCCATTACTTCAAGATTTTGCATTTACTATTCATCCGCCTATGCTCTACATGGGATATGCTGGATTGGTTATTCCATTCGGCATAGCTATGAATTTTCTTCTAAATCAGGAAAAGGTCAAACAGCTAGCACCAATACGCTCATGGTCTGTTGTTTCATGGTCTTTCCTTACCCTTGGAATTTCTCTGGGTAGTTGGTGGGCCTATTATGAACTTGGATGGGGTGGATGGTGGTTTTGGGATCCGGTAGAAAACTCAGCACTAGTTCCTTGGTTGTTATGTACTGCTTTAATTCATTCATCTATAGCTACCAACGCTAGACAAATTTTTATCAATTGGACTATTGCTCTGACAATCCTCTCATTGGCAGGCAGTCTCTTGGGAATGTTTCTTGTTAGGTCAGGCATTATTACTTCTGTTCACTCATTTGCATTGGATCCCGACAGAGGTATTTTTTTGTTATTGATTTGTTTTGTGATAGTTATTCTTGGATTTTCTCTATTTTTTTTGAAAAGCGACAGCAGAGGTTTAAAAACTGATATGGGAATTTATTCCAAAGAGTTTATGTTTTTTATAAATAATGCTTTTTTAGTTACTTTATCGGCTATTGTTCTCCTTGGCACCATTTATCCAATTATCTACGAGATTTTTTCAGGTGGAGACCAAATTACTGTTGGAGCCCCATATTTCAATATGGTTACTGTTCCTTTCGCTTTAATCTTGCTTTTTTTTCAAGCAATTGGGCCATTAACTAAGTGGGGAGGTAATAAGATAGATAATTTAAATTCAATTGGAATGATCATATTGTCAAGTACTGCCTTAAGTTATTTAGTCTCAAATATATTTTTCTCTTTTTCTTTATATGAATTTGTTGGTAATGCAATCGTGTTGATGTTAGTTCAATCGTTGACTCTTTTAGTTTTTAAGAGCTTTAACTCCAAGCGTAAAATTAATTTATCTATGATTGCAGGGCATCTTGGATTAGCAATTCTCACTTTCGGCATTACCATCTCTTCTTTAAATTCTGTAGAAAAAGAATTTGTTCTACAAAAAAATGAATCGGTTTCAGTAGGTTCTTCAACAATCACATTAGAAAATACCCAAATAGTTCAAGAAGATAATTATTATGGCGATAGGGTTACATTTTCTTTTCAAGAGGAAGATAGAGTTCTGAAACTTTATCCAGAAAGAAGATTTTATCCGGCATCTAGAATGGAAACTACAGAAGCTGGAATTTACCCTTCTATTTATAAGGACGTGTATATTTCTTTGGGGCAGAAAATTGGTGAAAATGCCTGGGCTGCCAAGGTTCAAATTAAACCGCTGGTGCGTTTTATTTGGCTTGGAGCAATAATTATGTTTCTAGCATTATTCGTAAGAACCAACATCAAATTCAAATGAAAATTTATCCTCTTTTAACGATCTTATTTGTAAT
Organism: uncultured SAR86 cluster bacterium; assembly: GCA_902528485.1. Classification (GTDB taxonomy): domain Bacteria; phylum Pseudomonadota; class Gammaproteobacteria; order Magnimaribacterales; family AG-339-G14; genus CACNYO01. The sequence goes on along the minus strand of CABZTA010000012.1, from coordinate 10,286 downwards.
ATCACTTTTCGGGCTTTTATTTTTTCAATTATTTCTTAATTCTGGCATTGAAGAATTTGATCAAAAGAAGTTAGCGCCTTTTGAATCAAATTTACTTAACGGAGATTCTTTTACCAGTAAAGAGCTTAAAAATAACTCTCTATCATTGCTAAATGTTTGGGCAACTTGGTGCGTGGGATGCAGATTAGAACACTCATACTTAATGGAGTTGGAAAAAAAAGGCATAACTATAATTGGAATCAATTATAAAGATGATAAGGAAAAAGCTTTTAAATGGCTTGATCAATTCGGAGATCCTTACAGTGAAAATTTATTTGATGAAAAAGGAGAGGTAGGGTTTTTGTTAGGTGTGTCAGGCGCCCCAGAAACTTTTTTAATTAAGAATGGTGATTCTGTAGTTATGCATCATATGGGGGTTCTGGATGAACAAGTTTGGAATAATAAATTTGCCCCTTTGATTGACAAATGAAGTCATTTTTAATCATTCTGATCCTTTCCTCGTTTGTAAATGGTCAAGATGAATTGAAAATCTTTTCATTCATAAATGATTTGGATGAAAAAAGATTCTATTCCCTTCAAAAGGAAGTTAGTTGTCCGTTGTGTGAAGGGTCGAGTATTGCTGGATCAAATGCTCCTATAGCGTTTGACATCAAAAATAAAATTTACGAGGAAATATTATTAGGAAAATCTGATGAGGAGATTTTAGCTAACTTAAGAAATATATTTGGCGAAGAAGTAACCTATAAGCCTTCATTTGAAAATAATATTTTTCTTTGGCTTCTGCCATTTGTTTTCTTTTTATTAATTATATTTGCTGCAAGAATTTTTCTTAAAAAAAATGATCAAAAAGTATAAGATTTTTGGATTATCCTTAGCTTTATCTGCTGTAATTTACTTTTTTCTTTTTGGCCAAGAAAACTTTCAAAAGTTGAACTTCCAGAAAGATTTACAACTAAATTTTATTGAAAATGATTCTTTTGAGGAGAAAAGAACCAAAATAGATAAAATCATCAATCTCTCTAGCAGTAATCCTGCTCAAGTTTATTTTTTAGCTAACTTTTTATTTGATAAGTCTGAGTATGCATTAGCCTCCAGAACACTGGAGCATTTCATCCTTAATTTCCCTAATGAAACTGATGCCGAAGTGATAGCTTTAACAGCAGAAACTAAATATTTATCCAATAATCAAATTTTTAATGATGATATTGAAAGTTTAGTTCAACAATCCTTGCTAAAAGATCCCGCAAATGTAAGAGCTTTAATCCTAAAAGGTCTTAAGCAGACCTTGGATGAAAACTATGAGGATGCACTTAAATCATGGTCAATTGCATTTGAGTACTCTGAAGATGCTGATCAAAAAAGAATAATTATGGCGGGAATGAGCTCAGCCTTAAAACAATTGAAATCCCTTGAAGACTAAATAAAACATACAATTAAGGCAATAAATTAGATAAAATATAGAAACTTTTCTTTTAATAGATGAGGCTTAAACACATTAGCCTTTCTGGCTTCAAGTCTTTCGTGGATCCCACGAGAATACCTTTCCCTTCAGATATGTCGGCAGTTGTTGGCCCAAATGGGTGCGGTAAATCAAATATTATTGATGCGGTTAGATGGGTGCTAGGGGAAGGCTCTGCAAAAAATCTAAGAGGAGATAGCATGTCAGATGTTATTTTTAATGGGTCCGTTGCTAGGCCTGCATCTTCGAGAGCATCTGTAGAGTTAGTCTTTGATAATTCTTCAGGAAGGCTTGGAGGAGAATATTCTAGCTATTCTGAAATTTCTGTGAAAAGACAGGTAGATCATGAGGGTTTATCTTCTTACCACTTAAATGGCTCTACTTGCAGAAGAAAAGATATCACCGATATTTTCTTAGGCACTGGGCTTGGCCCCAGAAGTTATGCGGTTATTGAGCAAGAAATGGCTACAAAACTGATTAGCTCAAAGCCAGAGGAATTACGCTCACACATTGAAGAAGTTGCGGGGATATCAGTCTATAAAGAAAGAAGAAAAGAAACTGAAAGTAGAATTAAAAAAACAAAAGAAAATTTAGATCGTGTCAACGATTTAAAAAAAGAAATTGACAGAAATCTCTTAAAACTTAAACAACAAATTAAATCAGCAGAAAAGTATGATTTAGCTAAACAAAATTTGAAAAAATTTAGATCTCTAAGACTTGCATCAAATTGGCTTGCTTCCTCAGAAAAAGTAAAAGAAATGGAACTTAATCAGAAAAGACAGGAAATTGAGATACAAAAGAAGATTACTGAAAAAGAAAAAATAAATACTCAAATAGAAGAAACTAGAAATAATCAATCTAATCTGCTTTTACAAATTGAAAAAATGCAGGAATCTTTTTATAGCAGTGGAGCTGAGATATCAAAATCTGAGCAAGAGTTAATTTCTTTGGAAGAGAAAGTTGTTTTAACCAATAACGAAATAGAATCTATTGATAAAAAAACTATTGCTTTAAATTCTGAAATTAATCTAGAAAAAAATGCAATTGATCAAATCAGAACCTCATTAGAAGGAGAAACAAATAGTCTGGAAGAGGCTAAAAACGATTTTGAGAAACTCCAAATTTCAAGTTCACCTGAAGAGTTTTTGGATAAATTATTAAACGATATCGGAAGCCTGATTATAAAAATTAAAAATTTGTCATCTGAAGGCGTAAATTTTGAAAATGAACTCAGAGAGGTCTTAAGTGATTCAACAAACATTCAAAGTGGTCTTTCAAGATACAAGGCTGAATTTAAAAATATTAGCGATGCTGAGAAAGGGGCATTAAATGAGAAGAGAGAGAAATATACAAGAGCTATTCAAGAAGTTGCTAATAAAAATCTAGAAATAAGTAAATTAGAAGGAGCTATTCAATCTAAACAAAAAGAGATAGAAACATTCCAAATTAAGATCAAAGAACTCTCTCAATCTAGAGAGTCACTTATGATTCCTATAAATGAAATAAAAGAAGAAATTAAACCTCTCTTGGACAAAAGATCTGGAAACCAAAACGAATTAACTTCTTTAAGAAATAATTTTGAAAGAACAAACGATGAAATAAGAACTCTAGAAAAAAATCTAAATATAGAGGAAATTAAGATTGAAGAACTAAAATCATTTTCAAATTCTTCTGTTGTTGAAAAACAAAAATTTATAACCGAAGCTGAAATATTACAAAAACAGATCCAATCTGAATATGGAGAATTGCAAACAGTTCTCGATAAGCTAGAACCTGAATTTGATATAGCTTTTATTGAAAATGAGATTGAAAAATTTAATAGGCAAATTGAATCAATTGGACCAATAAATCTGGCTGCGAAGGAAGAATTCAAGATCGAAGAAGAACGCAATCAAGAAATAGAAAGCCAACTAAATGAATTGAATAAAGCAATTGATACTCTTCAAAGTGCCATCAAAAAAATTGATCAAGAGTCTAGAACAAAATTCCAAGATACTTTGGATAGCGTAAATGCAGAGATTGCTAAATTATTTCCTAAACTCTTTGGTGGAGGGCATGCAAAACTGGAGTTAACAGGAGAAGATGTTTTGGAGTCAGGAGTGGTTTTGAAAGCAATGCCTCCCGGTAAGAAAAATGTATCGGTTTCTCAGCTTTCTGGAGGAGAGAAAGCTATGAGTGCAATTGCTATGGTGTTCTCTTTCTTCTCCCTCAATCCCTCACCGTTTTGTATATTAGATGAAATTGACGCTCCTCTGGATGACCTAAATACTTTCCGTTATATATCAATGGTTGAAGAAATGTCTAAAAAGATTCAATTTATCTACATTACCCATAACAAGATCTCAATGGAGAAAAGCAAACATCTTATGGGTATAACCATGGAAGAAGCGGGGGTCTCAAGACTTGTTTCTGTAGATGTAGAGGAAGCCCTAAGCCTAGCTGTCAACGAATGAACTTAAGAGAAATATTAGTCCTGCTAATTTCTTTTTTTTTTCTTGCTGTAACAATAATTCTTACTTTTAGAAAAATAATAAATTACAGAAAAAATCCATCTAGGAAGTCAAAACAAAGTTCCATCTCTGATAATGAAGTTAAAGTTGAACTCGAAAGCTTTTCAGAAGAAAACTATTTAGATAATGATATTCCTCCTGAATCTAAATCCTCTTCTAATGACTTAATGTATTTGCATATAGAATCCGATCAAAGTAATTCTATTCAATACAAAGATATTCTTAATTATTTTGATAGCAACGATATCAATCTAGCAGATGAAGGTGGCTGGTTTAAGATATATTTAGATAATTCAAATAATTTTTCGTTGGTTAATGGATTGAAACCAGGAAAATTTCTTCCCGAGGAGGGAATAGATTCGACGTCCATCATTACTATGATCCTTATAGCAGATGAACAAAATAACTGTGTTGAAGCTTTTCAGAATATGGCGGAGATATCCTATAAATTTGCAGCTTACTGGTCTGCAAATGTGCTTGATTCAGATAGAAATAAGCTGACTAAGCAGATGTATGATCATTATATGCAACAGGCCGAGGAAATAGATTTAAAAAAAATTAAGCTTTCCTGATGGTTTCCAAAAAGGAAATTCAAAAAAAACATAAAGATTTAAAAAATCGGATATTTGAACTTAACGAATCATACCATCGACATGACGTCTCGGAGGTTAGCGATGAAAAATACGATTCTTTATTCAAAGAATTAATAGACTTTGAAAATAATAATGATTTTCTGGATACAGAGAATTCACCCACCCAAAGAATTGGCTTTTCTCCTTTAGATGAATTCCAGAAATATTCTCACAGAAAGAAAATGCTATCTTTAGATAATGCTTTTTCAATTAATGATCTTACTGATTTCAATAAAAGAATAAATCCGAAAGAAAAATTCAATAACCTTAAATTTTCTTGTGAGCCAAAAATGGATGGCGTTGCCATTTCAATAAGATATAAGGATGGCCTTTTTCACTCTGCTGGGACCAGAGGAGACGGAAGCATTGGCGAAGACGTAACTCAAAACGTAAAAACTATCCAAGGAATTCCGCTTAAACTTGAAAGTTTTTCTACAAAAGATCCAAAGGACTTTGATGTTAGAGGAGAAATTTACATGGAACTCTCGTCTTTTAATGCACTAAATAAAAAACTGGCAGAAAAAAAATTCGCAAATCCTAGAAACGCTGCAGCAGGGAGCTTAAGACAATTAGATCCAAAAATCGTTGCTAGAAGACCTTTAAAAATGATTGCGCATGGCATAGGTTTTGTATCAGATGAATCTTACTTTGAGTCTCATTCATCTATGATTCAACAATTTAAAAAATGGGGCTTGCCTACCAATGATTTAGTTAAAGAATTTTTTGCAATGAATGAATGTGAATCATATTTCAATGAAATTTCCTTGCTAAGAGATAGTTTGGATTATGAAATCGATGGCATGGTCATCAAAATTGATGACCTAAAAATTCAGGAGGAAGTAGGCCTAAATGCAAGGTCACCGAAATGGGCTATTGCAAGAAAGTTTAAAGCTTTGGAAGTCACCACCAAGGTCAAAAAAATAATTTTTAACATGGGAAGGACAGGAAAATTAACTCCTGTTGCTAAATTAGATCCAGTTCAAGTTGGAGGTGTAACAGTTTCGAATGCTACCTTGCATAACATTGACGAGATTGAGAGATTAGGGGTTCAGGAAGGGGACATAGTCAGTCTAAAAAGGGCTGGAGACGTAATTCCTAAAATTACAAAAGTTATTGAAAAAAAATCAACAAATAAAGTAAAAGTATCAGCGCCAGAATTTTGCCTCAGCTGCAAGCGAGAGGTGAGTTATTTCGAAGAAAAAATTATTTTTAGTATGGATGATGCAGTTGATTTAAACTGTTTTTCCAGACATCAATTCCAAGAATCTATGGATCATTTTGTTTCTAAGGCTGCCTTAAATATAGATGGTCTTGGAACAAAAAATATAGAGTTGTTCATTGAAAAAGGGCTTTTAAAGGATAACGAGGATATCTTTAGGCTTACGACAAATAATTTAGAGCCCCTGCCGGGCTTTGCTGAAAAATCTGCCAATAAATTAATTTCTTCAATAAAACGCAGTATGAATATCTCTTTGAGTAGATTCATTTATGCGCTTGGAATAAAAGAAGTAGGTGAGGTGACATCAAAAAATTTAGCTAAAGAATATAAATCAATTGAGAATCTTTTTTTTCCATCTCCTGAGAGACTCGTTGAGATAAATGATATTGGAGAGGTAGTTGCAAAAAATATCAGCACTTTTTTCTCTGATAGAAAAGTTATTAATAAAATTAAAACTATGCAGGATTTGGGAGTAAGTATTTCTCATGAAGAGCAGATTTCATCCTCCAATGAATTCCAAGATATGAGTTTTGTAATTACCGGCAAATTTTCCAAATTTTCTCGAAATGAATTAAAAGGCATTATAGAGTCAAAGGGAGGTAAGGTATCTGGGTCTATTTCATCTAAAACAAACTATTTGGTCCTAGGAGAAGATCCTGGAAGCAAATTAGAAAAGGCTCAAAAACTTAAAATAGATATTCTCACCGAAGATGATTTTTAAAAGACCAAGTTTACTGTCTGGTTTTATCATAATTCTTATTTTAAGTTCCTGTGCTGCTTCTCCTCCAAAAAAACCCAACGATATATGTTCAATATTCTTAGAAAAACGCTCTTGGTATAAAGCTGCAATTAAATCTTCAAAGAGATGGAAAATCCCTCTAGAAGTTAATATGGCTTTTATTTTGCAAGAATCTTCATACATTCAGGGAGCAAAACCCGAAAGAACAAAATTATTGGGCTTTATTCCTTGGAAAAGAAAAAGTTCTGCCTATGGATATGCTCAGGCTCTTGATGGAACATGGGAAAGATATAAAAAAGAAGCTAAAAAAACTTTTGCTTACAGAAGAAATTTTGATGATTCTATTGATTTCATCGCTTGGTACAATAATCTAAGCCACAAAAAAATTGGAATCCCAAGAGATAATGCAAGGCTTCTATATCTTGCTTATCATGAGGGACAGGGGGGTTATAAAAAGGGTAGCTATCGAAATAAACCTTGGTTAACTGATGTTGCGACAACTGTCCAAAACAATGCTAATAGATATAAATCTCAATTTAAGAGCTGTAAGAATAAGTTAAGAAATCCTTTTTATTACTTATTTAAAAAAGCATGAAATAAGATAATATTCCTACATGATTTTTAAAAATGTATTATTGACTTTTGTAACTGTTGTTGTAACTCTTAGCTGCTCAATGACCGTTCCTGTATATTCAGATCAATTTGAGAGTTTTGATCCAAGCTCATATGGATCTTTTAAGTTTATCAAGCCCGAACCCTTTTCAGATACCTCGGACATTTCTGAGAATCCCATAATACTTACTAGAATATCTAGGTCTATTCTTGGATCGTTAGAAGACCTTTCTTTAGATGAAGATCAAGCAAATCCTGATCTTGAAATTTCTTTCGCCTATGGTTCAAAGGATGATTACAGATATCGACCTACATCTTTTGGTTTTCAGTACAGAAGGCATCCTTTTTACAGTGATACTTTCTATAATGTTGTTCCAACTAAAGAATTTAGGCTTGCCATTTATGTAAAGGAATCTATCTCTCAGGAAGTAGTTTGGTACGGCTCTACAAGATTGCCAAAGTCTTATTCATCTGATCAGATTTTAATTGATGAAGCTGTACAAAGAATATTCAGCTCTTATCCTAAGAGCTGAATACTTCGAATACCATCTAGTTTTTTGAACCAGATGGGATTTCGTTGAATGGTACAGTCTTATCGACTCTAACATCCTGAGGCATACCTAAAACTTGCTCAGCTATGATATTTCTCAGAATTTCATCGGTACCACCTGCGATTCTTATTAGCGGGGCTCCAAGGAGACTACCTTGAAATAAAGCTCTAATATCATCTTTATCATCTGATTTAACGATAGAAGCATTATCCATGAGATCCATTCCAAAATTAGCTATATCTTGAAGTTTATTCGCGCTTACAATTTTAGTTATAGAAGCATCTGGACCTGGAGTATCACCTCTTGAGAGGGCAGAAATATTTCTCATTTTAGTGTATTTCAATCCAGCATATTCACAGTACCAATCTGCTAATTTTTCTCGAACTCCACCATTGCTAATCGCATTCTCACCGTTGAAGTCACTTTCTTTTGTTAATTCAAAAATCTCCTGAAAATCAACACCTGAGGCATCACCCACAGCTAATCTTTCGTTCATAAGAGTAGTAAGTGCAACTTTCCATCCATCTCCAACTTCTCCTAGTCTTTGTGAATCAGGAATTTTAACGTCAGTGAAATAAACTTCATTAAAATTCGCTCCCCCGGTAATTTGTCTAATTGGTCTTACTTCTATTCCAGGAGATTTCATATCTAAGAAAAAGTAAGTCAATCCTTTATGTTTTGGAGCATTGAAGTCACTTCTTGTAACAAGAATTGCATAATCGCTATAATGCGCACCCGATGTCCATACTTTCTGACCATTTATAGTCCAAGTATCGCCATCCAATTCAGCTTTTGTCTTTATTCCAGCAAGGTCAGAACCTGCGCCTGGCTCGCTGAAAAGTTGACACCATATTTCTTGACCTTTTGCCATCGGCGGCAGGTACTCTTTTTTTTGCTCCTCAGTAGCGTAGAGCATCATAGTGGGACCAGCCATCCCTTGGCCAATTTCATGAAAACCTCCAGGGACTTTGTATTTACTCTCTTCTTGAGCCCAAATTACCCTTTCGATTGCCGTAGCATCTCTACCACCGTATTCTTTAGGCCAATGTAGACAAGCCCAACCAGCTTCATATTTTTTCGTCATCCAATCTTTTGCATCTTGAAGGGCGCTAGATTCTCCGCCTTCACCAGTCAGTTCAGCAGGACGGTAGACATCACGGGAATGCTCTTTCTTTTCAGCGTTTGCACTAAGCCAATCTGAGGCTTCTTTTCTAAATTTTGCTTCTTCAGCGGTATCATTAAAATCCATTTAGTACTCCTAAATTATTGAGGTAAATTACTTCTTTCAATCGATGAAACAAGTTTATCTTTCCACAGACTTTGTCCGCCTATGTTAGCAGATAACAACCTTGCTCTTCTATAAAAGAGGTGACAATCAAATTCCCAAGTAGCACCCATTCCACCATGAGTCTGGATGTTTTCTTTGGAACATTCATAAAAAGCTTTTGTTGCACTTACTCTTGCAGTGGCAGCAGCAACTGGAAGTTCTGGTGCATCGTTACCTAAAGCCCAAGCCCCAAAGTAACAATTCGATCTAGCTAATGTAAGAGAGATATACATATCAGCCAGTTTGTGTTTGATTGCTTGGAAAGAACCTATCTGCCTACCAAAGGCGTATCTTCCCATAGCATATTCTTTTGCCATATTCATTGAAGCTTCGGCTCCACCGACCTGTTCAAATGCAAACAGGACAGCTGCTTGATTTAAAAGCTTTTCTATTGCTTCAGAAGAAGAATCTTCTATAACTTTTGCATCTACATCTTTAAAACTTACATTCGCATAAGATCGTGAACCATCAAAACACTCGGCTTTTGAAACTTCTACTCCTTCACTATCAGCATCAACTAAAAAAAGACCTACGTTATCTCCGCACTTAGCTGAAACAATAAATATATTTGCAATATCTCCATCTGGGACCGCTATCTTTTCTCCACTCAATTTTCCAGTTTGAAACGTCGTTTTAGCATTATCAGATGTTGGAGTTCCTAATTCTTCAGAGTGAGCAAATGTTCCTATCATTTCTCCAGCAGCAAGTTTAGGTAGATATTCTTTTTTAACATCTTCGTTAGACGAATTTATGATAGCAGTAGTGGCTAAATAAACGCTGGAAGAATATGGAATTGGAGCTATAGCTCTTCCCATTTCTTCAGCAACTACACATAGCTCAAGGAAACCCAAGCCGATCCCACCGTGCTCTTCGGGAATCGTTACTGCTGTCAAACCCATTTCGACGACTTTATTCCATAAATCCTTATCAAAATTTTCTTCACCTTCTAATATATTTCTATTCCTTTTTACAGTATCTTCTTTTTCAAAAAGTTTTCTCACTTCTTCTTTCATGACCAACTGATCATCAGAAAATTCAAAATTCATTTCTCCTCCATATTTCTCAAAAAAAACATTTCATTGTAACCATCTATCATTAGAATGTAATCCCATATAACTTAATATATGGAAAATAATTCTAAAAATATTAGACCTTATAAAGATCTGTCTTCAAGGAAGATTTCTGCTTCTTCTTCGATAAGCTTATCAAGCCTTTTAGTCCCTCTAATTCTTATCGT
>CABZTA010000011.1 GCA_902528485.1 uncultured SAR86 cluster bacterium | reverse complement strand
ATCTTTATTAGTAAAGCTAACAAAGCTGTTTGATTCCATATCAAAGCAAATGACTTCTTCAATAAAATTGGATACTTCGCTTCCATAAGCACCAATATTCTGAATAGGAGCAGCTCCAATGCTACCAGGTATACCTGATAAATTCTCTAACCCAAAGTATCCATTTTCTAAGGACCAGAGCACAAAATCATCCCAATTTTTACCTGCTCCAACTGTAATTAAATTTTCCTCTATCGTTATTTCATTAAATGAAATTTTTATTACAAGCTTGTTAAGCAAACTAGGTAGGACAACATTTGATCCCTCTCCAAGGATACAAAAATTAATTTTTTTTGTTGCTGTAAAATTTTGAATATTTTTTAAGTCTTCAAGATCAAAAATTTCTATAAATAACTTAGCAGTAGAATCAATTTTTAAAAGATTATCTTCTTTTAAGCTAAAGGATTCTTTTATTTTATTTGATAATTTCATTAGCTCTAATCAAATCTTCTTCAGTATCTATTCCAAAGCTACTCGTAGAAGATGATTTAAATGCTTTAATCTGATGTCCGTTATCTAGAGCTCTCAATTGTTCTAAACTTTCTTGAATTTCCTTTTCAGATTGCTCATATTTAACGAATTTTTTTAAAAATTCACATCTATAAGCATATATTCCAAGATGATGATAAATAGAATTTGATGATTTGAAATCTCTTGAAAATGAAGTAGCAATATTATCGGTCACATTGATTTTCACTACATTAGTATTATCTATATCTTCTTTTTTAAGTTCTTTGTACAAGGTTGCCATTTCGAAATCATTATTATAATTGTGTATCAAAGTATTGATGTCATCATGAGATATAAATGGCTCATCTCCTTGAACGTTAATTATTAAATCTTCTTCATGACATTTTATTTTTGATACTGCTTCATGGATTCTATCTGTGCCTGTTTTATGATCAATTGAAGTCATAATCACTTGTCCGTTAAATTTTAAAACTTGATCTCTTATCTTCTCGGAATCTGTAGCAATAAATATAAAGTCGGCATCAGATTTCTTACAAGATTCATGCACCCATTGAATCATTGGCTTATCGCCAATTTTCTTTAACGGCTTACCAGGTAATCTAGATGAGGACCATCTAGCAGGTATCACTACATAATTCATTTTGCTTTAATTTCGGCTAAGAAATCTTGTTCAAAGTTATCTGATACTTCAGCCTCTATTTTTAAATACCAATAATTCGTATGGTTAAGAAATGAGCATTTTATTGCATCTTTTTCTGTCATTACAGTAGGTTTATTATCCATAATTTCAAAATCTACACTGTGGAAGTCATGATGATCAGGGAAGGCGTATTCTGATATGTCGAATCTCAGTTGTTTTAATAAATTAAAAAAATTAGATGGATTTCCAATTCCTGCAACTGCATTTACTTCTTTTTTTAATGGCCAGTCAAAAATATCATATTCCTTTTGGCTTTTTATATGAACCCACTTGAAGGGACGATATTTCATTTCATATTTTGCAACTGAAGGCCATTTTCTATTTGAGCTGATTGTAAAATCAACTGTTTTAATTCTGGATTTTGGCTCTCTAAGTGGTCCTGCTGGAAGCAGTAGCTCGTTTCCAAACTTCCTATTTCCATCAATCATTAATATTTCTATATCTCTTCCAAGAGAAAAGTGCTGCAGACCATCATCGCTTAAGATGACATTACTATCTGTATTTTCCATAAGATATTTAGCTGCTTGTATCCTATTGGGACCGATGACCACTGGACATTGCGAATTCTTAAACATAATAGCGGGCTCATCTCCAGATTCTTCAATTGGGATCTCTGAGTTAAGTAACAATGGATAGGTCTTTGATTTGCTCAAGTAACCTCTTGAAATTATTCCTGGTTTAAGACCTTGTTTTTTTAGTAATTTGGCAAGGTAAATAATAATAGGGGTTTTTCCTGTGCCACCAACTGTCAGATTACCAACAACTATTGTAAGAAGATTAGGTTTCCATGAATTAGAAATTTGATATCTTTTTTGTCTATTAAAGAGGAATTGATATATCCAAGAAAATGGAATGAGAAGTTTAGGCCAGAGGCTATTTTCATACCATGCTTTTTCTAAATTCGAAACATAGGATTTTGAAGCATCTATATTTACTAGGAGATTAGAATTTGACTCAGTATCAAAATTTACTGCACTCTCATCAAAATCAAATTGATTTCTATAGAGTTGAAAATAAGGACCTTCAGATAATACCAATTGGCTATGCTTACCTCTTTCTACTATTTCTCCATTTTGAAGAACTAAAATTTCATCTGCTTGCTCAACTGTTGAAAGTCTGTGCGCAATAGTAATTGTAGTTTTGCCTTCTTTTAAGTTAGCTATTGCATCTGTTATCAATCTTTCAGATTCAGAATCTAAAGCAGAAGTGGCTTCGTCCAATATTAAAAAAGGTGAATTTTTTAAGATGGCTCTTGCAATGGCGATTCTCTGTTTCTGTCCTCCAGATAATAATGTTCCATTATCACCAATAACGGTTTTATACCCATCAGGAAAAGATTCTATAAATTGATGAGCATTCGCTTTCTTTGCTGCTTCATAGACGTCTTCTTCGCTGGTATCGATATCTCCATAAAAAATATTGTTAAAAATTGTGTCATTAAATAAAGTTATCTCTTGTCCTACGTAGGAAATTTGATCTCTTAAAGATTCAAGAGAAAGATCTTCAATCTTTGTTCCATCTATAAAGATTCCACCCTCTGTAGCATCGTAAAATCTAGGGATAAGATTAATTATGCTACTTTTTCCAGCACCTGAGCTTCCAACAATAGCTAAATTAGAACCTTTTTCTAACTCAAAATTTATATTCATGAGGGAATATTCTTCTGAACTTGGATATTTAAGGGAGACATTGTCAAATTTAATTTTTCCTTCGGAATTCTCAATTATTTTTGAGCCATCATCTTTTTCTGGAGTTTCATCAATTTGCTTAAAAATATCTTCTGCTGCTGCAATACCTTTCTGGAACATAACATTAGTAGAAGATAATTGTCTGATAGGTTTTGCTAGCATTCCTGCGCTACCAAAAAAAGCTATAAATGTTCCTGATGACATTGATGTAATTACAGAGGGATCTAAGGCAAACCATGTGATTAAAGCTAACGCTAGAGATATTATTAATTGAATAAGCGGAGAAGCAATTGAGTTTGTAGATTCTAACTTCAAATTTTGAATTCGATTTGCATCACTTGCCTCATTAAATTTATCAATTTCAAGATTTTCATTACCGAAAATTTTTAATTCTTTATGAGCATTTATAGATTCTGAACTAACATGAGTAACATCTCCCATTGCTGATTGAATTTTTTTACTAAGACGTCTTAATCTTTTCCCAGCAATAGAAACAATGAAGCCAATTAAGGGTGCTGCAATTATTAATACAAGGGTTAATTTCCAATTTAAGTAAATTAAGTAACCTAATAGACCTATTACTATCAAGCCTTCTCTTAAAATAATTTTGACAGCGTCAGTGACTGCACTACTAACCTGCATAACATTAAAAGTAATTCTAGATAATAAATGTCCACTGGATGATTTATCATAAAAACTCACTGGCATTGAAATCAATGACTTGAATAAATCGACTCTTAAATTATGAATTAATTTATTCGAAATAAAGGCCATAAAAAAATTTGAAAGATAAAAACCGATTCCTCTTATTAGAGCTATAGCTATTAATGCTAAAGGTAAGATTGTTTGGACTGTTTCATTTGGATTTTCTATAAAATCAACTATTCGTCTTAACCATTCCGCTGCACCTACTTGTGCTGCTGCAAATAATACAAACCCAAAAAAACTAATCAAGAAATAAGGAATGCTTGATGAAACATAGCCAAAAAGACGCGCAAGATATGAAGTGTTGCTATTCATGTCTAAAAAAAGAGATATTTTACCTTTTTAGAAGAATTTTATCTCTCAGCCCTGTAATAAATTAAGCCTACCTTGTTCGAGTAAATATTTTGATTTTGGCTTAAATTTTAGATTTTCATCGTGAGTAGCAATAACCACAGAAATATCAATTTCATTAAATACATCATCTATCAATTCCATGACTTCATCAGATGTATTTCTATCTAAATCTCCTGTTGGTTCGTCCATGACTAATAATTTCGGTTTATTAATTAATGCACGTGCAATTGCACATCTCTGTTTTTCTCCACCAGATAGTTGATCGGGCAAGTGATCTTTTCTATCTGAAATTTTTAATTTCTCTATAAGAAAGTTTGCAAAATCATTATCAGGATTATGATTTATGGATCCTGGGAGAATGATATTCTCATGAAGGGAAAATTCTTCTAAGAGATGATGAGATTGAAAAACTACACCAATATCATTTAGTCTTAAATTCGAGAGCTCTTTATCTGACAAAGTTTCTATAAATTTATCTGCAAAAATCATTGAGCCATTAGAGGGAATCTCTAGAGTACTCAAAATATTTAAGAGAGTAGTTTTTCCAGAACCTGACTTTCCATAAATGATTAATCTGTCTTTATAATTTATTTCAAGATTAAGGTTAGTAAGAGGAGAAATTACATTATCTCCTGATTGATAATCTTTTCCAATATCTTGCAATTTAACTAAGTTCATTATCTCAATATCTTAGCTGGAATAATTTTTGAAGCAGATCTTGCGGGATAGATACTTGCAAATGATGTTATTAATAGTGATCCAAATATAATTGAAATAATCCACTCAATTCTTAAGTCTGTTGGAAGATAACTTATGAAATACCATTGCAAATAACCAGAAATAATGACATCAAAATATGATGATGCTATAAATAATGACATAGACAAACCTAAAAGGGTTCCAATAGATATCCCCCAAAAAGAAATTATCAAACCAAGGTATAAAAATATTTGAATAATTTTCATATCACTCATACCAACTGTTTTTAAGATTGCAATTTGTTCCTTTTTTTCATTAAGCATCATCATTAACATTGCTACTACATTAAAAGCTGCAATGACTATGATTAAACTAGTAAGCAAAAAAACTAAACTTCTTTCCATGCCAACAGCCCTCCATAGAGTTCCAAATTGAGAACTCCAATCATTAACTCTTAGAGGTTGCTCAGAATAATTCTGGGCTTTCATTAAAGCTTCATACGTTAAATCTGGAGCATCAAAAAGATCATCAAATTTTAGTCTGATGCCTGTCACATTTCCTGATAGCGAAAGAAGTTTCGAGGCATCGTTAATGTTTATGAATGCATAATTTGAATCTAGATCATTAGATCCCATGCTATAAATTCCAGAAACAGAAAAAACTTTCATTTTTGGATAAATTCCTGTTAGAGAAACTTTTGGATTTGGTAATAATAAAGTTACTTTATCTCCAATAGAAATAGATAGCTGTCTTGCTAATAAATCACCCATGATTAAGTTAAAACTACCTTCACTTAAATCATCAAATGATCCAACAAACATATTGTTTGGAACATTTGAAACATTTGATTCGTACGAAGGATCAACTCCGTAGATAAGTGTCCCTTTTAATTTTGATTTCGAGCCAATAAGTGACTGGGTCTCTACATATGGTGCTACTCCTTTAAGCCTATCCATATCAGATAGAGAATCAATAAGTTCGATTGGATTAGAAATTGAAGAGTAACCGTAAATGTTTCCATGAGGAATTGAGTTTAATATTTTCTCCTTTAACTCTTTTTCAAATCCATTAAATACCGAGGAAACAATTATAAGTACTGCTACACCCAGAGATACTGAACCCAAGGACAATTTAGAAACAAAGGATAGAAATCCTTCCTTTTTAGAATTGAAATATCTTAAAGCAATAAAAAAAGGAAGGTTTTGTCTCAATAGATTTTATTTAAGAGCGTTCTTTTTGGCTGATTCAAACATTTTACCTTTGTACGGAGGCATCATGTTTTTCAATAAGTCAGAGCTAAATTGAGTCAGTACTGATTTTTGGTGACTGAATCTCTTAAAACCTTCATGACCGTGATAGGAACCAATACCACTATCTCCAACTCCACCAAAAGGCATATCTTCTTGACCGTAGTGCCACACAACATCATTAATAGTTGCTCCACCAGATGTTGTTCTATTAAGAATTTTATTTTGGGTATCTTTATTTTTACCAAAATAATATAGAGCTAAGGGTCTAGGTTTTGAATTGACGTAGCTTATTGTTTCATCAATATCCTCATATTCTTTAATGGGCATGACTGGCCCAAAAATTTCTTCCTGCATGATTTTCATATCATCAGTGGGATTTAAGACGAAAGTTGGAGGAATTTTATGTCCTTCTTGTTGCTCAAAATCTTCATTTGCAGGATTAATTGTTTTAATTTCAGCACCTTTTTCTTTTGCATCTTCGATAAGACTATTGATCCTTTCAAAATGTCTTTGATTAACAATTGATGTGTAGTGTTCGTTGTATTTCATATCTGGATACATTTCAGAAACAGCTTTAGTACTTTCATCTATAAATTCATCAACTTTACCTTTTGGCATCATCATGTAATCAGGAGCAATACAAATTTGACCAGCATTCATTGTTTTACCTCGCATTAATCTTGTAGCTGATAAAGAAACATCGGCAGTTTCATCCATAATTACTGGAGATTTACCGCCTAGCTCCAAAGTGACTGGAACAAGGTTTCCTGCGGCGGATTGCATAACTTTTCTACCATTATTAGTTGACCCGGTGAAAAGTAAGTGATCAAAGTCTAATTGTCCAAAAGCCTCTGCCACATCAGGACCACCAAGAAAAACTTCAACTTCTGCTTTATCATAAAATTCATTAAACATCTTTTTAGTTAGATCTGATGTTTTCGGAGTTATTTCAGAGGGTTTGATCATTACTCTATTTCCGGCAGCAAATGCTTGTGCTATTGGAGAAATAATTAAATTTATCGGAAAATTCCATGGTTTAATCATTCCAATAGTTCCGAGAGGTTGGTAATGAATTTCCGTCTTAGCGCCCAATAAACGCATCATTAATCTTGCAACAAAAGGCTGACTTGAATTTGATTGTCTGGTTTCAGACTTCATCCATTTTTTAAGATTTTTTATTGAATAATCAACACTTCCTAAACTAGACATAACTTCTGAAAGAAAAGTACTATTTTTATCTCTAGTTCCGTAATCTTCACTAATAGTGTCTACTATCTCATCAGAATATTTCTTTAACATCCGAGAGAGTCTATTTAGTCTATCTAAACGTAAATCATAACTTGCAGGTCCTTCATCGATGTTCGCCTTTTTTTGTAAAGCTAAAACTTCCTTCATTTCATCAAAAACAGAATCAGTCATATTTCCTCCTGTGCATCACAATTCTAAACAGTTCTTTGTTTTTTGTCTTTCTCGTTAGAGCCTTTTATCGTATTTTTAATTGCATCCCAATCTTCATCCTTAAAAGAGCTCATCATCGAAAAAGTGCCCCCGCCAGTAATGTATTGTGCTCCATCAATAGCTATAGTTTGACCTGTAAGGTATTCACAGCCATCTGCCATTAAGAAAGTTGCTAAATTCCCAAGTTCATCCATTTTTCCTACTCTTCCTAATGGAACATTACTTCTTTCAGCATCCTCAGAAATATCAGATTTTTTGTCCCCCGTTTGAGGCATCAACCTTGCCCAAGCTCCTTCTGTTGGAAACGGACCTGGGGCGATTGAGTTTAATCTTATACCGTGAGGCCCCCACTCAACTGCTAATGACTTTGTCATTGCATTAATACCTGACTTTGACATTGCAGATGGAACTACAAATGGTGACCCGGTCCAAACCCATGTTGCTAAAATCGAGACAATACTACCTTTATGGCCAAGTTCTAACCATCTTTTACCAACAGCATTAGTAATATAAAAAGTACCGTGAAAGACAATTGATGCAATTGCATTAAAACCATTTGGTGATAAATCTTTAGTTCTTGAAATAAAATTTCCAGCGGCGTTGTTTACTAACCCATCTAGTGGTCCTTCGTTAAAAACATTTTCAATATTTTCTTCAATTGACATTGCATCTCTAATATCAAGTGGAAAATAATTAACTTTTCCACCGTGCTCAGACATAATTTCATCAGCAGTATCCTTAAGAACGTTTTCCCTTCTTCCACAAATATAAACTTCTGCTCCGTGCTTGACGAAGTGCCTGGTCATTTCTTTACCTAGACCCGATCCACCTCCGGTTACTAAAATTCTTTTTCCTTTTAATACATTTTTATCAAACATTAGTTTCTCCCGCATGAAGCTTGTTAGTAAACTTTTTAGACAAGTTAATAAACATGATAATGAGTACAGATAGAATGGCAATAAATATAAAAGGATAATTTGGCGCAATCATATACAAAGGCATGGTTATGATAGGTGTTAGAAGATGACCCAATGGCATTACGCCTCCTAACAACCCGTTTATTAAACCCTGTTCATTCTTATTTACCGATAAAGACAGTTGAGCAACATTTCCAGAACGTGTGAGAGCTGAACCCACTCCATGTAAAGTCAAATACACAAACAAAACATAAACACTTGGCGCAAAAGCTATTCCTAAAAATGAAACTAACATTATCAATGGTCCTACTCTTAATAATAAATAAGGAGAAAGTCTTAACCTATCAACTAAAAGTAATTGAGTTAAAAGACCTGATATTGCTATCAACGAAAAACCAAATGCAACGTAAGGATAAATATTCTCAATTTCAGGACTTAAATCTTGAAAATAAAGAGATGCTGTTAGCACCATTGTTGCATTCGACATACCCATAAAAGCTGCAATGAACATCGATGGCCAAATTCTTTCATCTAAATAATTTATTTTTTTTGCTGTTTTATCGACTTCTGTATCAACATGTGAGTTCTTCATTAATCTAAAATTCATATATCCTGCAATTAATCCTGCTAGACCAATGATTAAGAATGGAAGCGAGAAGTCTCCATCACTAAGCCATAGTATTAATCCAACAAAAATTGGACCTACAATCACACCAAATTGCCAGCCTGCATCAAAACGGGCAAATCCAGCTGTCCGTAATTCAGGTGTAGTAATATCTGCTATTCTGCCACCTGCTGCTGGTCGAACAGCACTACCGAAAAGTCCATTAATTAGTCTTGTTAAAATTAATAAGGGAAGTACAAGATAGAGAGGAATAATTAATTGTCTTGCAGATTCAATTAATGTCGTTATCAAAATAAGAGAGATTGCGAATCCAATCATTCCAATTAAAAAGATCCAGTGTCTTCCAAATTTATCACTTAAATCGCCCCAAAGCGGACTGGAAATCATCCAAGCTACTGCAGAAATTGAGAAAATTAAACCTACTTGGAATTCATTAAAGCCTAAATTTCTAACTTCAGGAGGAATTAAAATAAACATTGTTGATTGCCCTGCACCAACAAATGCCAAAGCAATTGCCAACAACCATATTGATCGAGGTGCGCTACTATTCGATTGCATTGAGTTATTAATCTCTAGCTAGAGAAATGAGAAAAAAAGAATTCTTGCTGTGAGAAAAGCAGAGAAACTCATCATAAGAGACCAGAGCATGAGACCATTCATGTTCATATTCAATTGGTTTAATATCTTTAAATGATTCAGAATTTTCTAAATATAAAAACTTATAACAGTCTGAATAAATTTTATTTACCTTTTCGTTAAATTTTCCGATTGCCTCTTTATGAATGACGTTTTCATATTTTGTTTTAGCATTAACAACTAAATCTAGTGAGTTTAAAAAAGAATTATTAGGAGGTATTTCAAGGTAATTTTCCAATTGAATATTTTTTGAAAGAAAAGGTCCGTGATATTTTGGAAGATAATTAAAAAAATTTCCGGTTAATTGAAAATTAAAAAAAGTACTTCTCTTATATATTTGGAGCAGTTCTTTTGATGAATAAGATTTATTATCATTTATTGAATAGAAAGATATTAAACATTGAAAGTTGGTACCTAGTCTCAAATAGTCAGTACCGTTTAAAAGTAGTTCAATATTTTTTAAAATCGCAGATTTTTTACCTTTTTCAAATTCCAATTTTTTCCTTAATTTGTTCTAAATTTTTATTAGCCTCATCTCTGGCCTTAGTTTCACCAGCCTCTAATGTATCTTCTATCAATTTAGGGTTATCTATTAATTCGAAATATTTATCTCTAAGAGGTGATATTTCTTGATTAATTTTTGTAAATAGCTTTTTCTTGGCATCCCCCCAACCAATTCCATCTTCAAACTCCTTTTTTATTTCATTTATCTCTTCTCCATCAGAAAAGTGATTAAAGTATTGAAAAATTATTGAATCTTTTGTTTCTTTTTTTTCACCAGGTTCTTTCGAATCGGTTTTAATTTTATTAATAGATTTTTGTAAAATTTTTTCAGATGAAAATAAATCAATTGAGTTATTGTAACTCTTGCTCATCTTTCTCCCGTCTGTACCAGTCAATAAATCAAGAGATTCATCAATAATAGGTTCAGGTAATTGAAAAAAAGTTTTATATGTCTTATTAAATTTATCTGCTATGTCGCGAGTAATTTCTAAATGTTGTTTTTGATCTTTTCCTACAGGAACATACTTTGGATTAAACATCAAAATATCTGCTGACATCAAGACTGGGTAACTAAATAAACCATGAGAAATACCATAATCTTCATCGTTTTTATTTTCTTTATTTAGATCGACTGCAGCTTTGTATGCATGAGCTCTGTTTAGGAGCCCTTTAGGAGCCATACAGGACAAGATCCAGTTTAATTCAAGTATCTGTGGAACTTTTGATTGTCTGTAAAAAAGAGAGTTTTTACTATCGAGTCCGCATGCTAACCATGTCGCAGCTATCTTCGTGGAAGATTCTTTCACGGCGACAGGATCATTAACTTTTATCAAAGAATGATAGTCGGCTAGAAAGAGATAGGATTTAAATTTCTTACTTAGTTGTATAGCAGGTTTTATAGCTCCAACATAATTGCCTAAATGAGGCGTACCCGTCGTTGTAATACCTGTAAGAGAGGAATCCATGATGTAAGTATAAAAAAAAACACCACAAAAGTGGTGTTTTATCGAAGTTGAAGGGGTTCAGTGGGTTCTACTGATGCAGGCGATTGACCCGTCTCCCTGCAAGTGGCTGAGTTTCCTCAGTTCTTCTCACCCTTCTTCTTCTCATCTTTTACTTCCCTTTAATTGTCTCGAGTTAATTAAATTTTGTTAAAAGACTGATAACTATACTAATGATTTTTTTGTTTGATTCAATACCCAAAATACACTTTTTAAGATTAATTAATTATTAAAAAAATTTTTTATATTTATTTATAAAATAAAAAAAGCAAATTGGTTAATTTTTAATCAATTTTGATAATATTTCTTCAATTGAGCCATATAAGTTAAACATATTGAATGTATTTTCATTAAAAAAACCTTCATCTTTAGCATTTTCAAGAAATGCCTTTAATGAATCATAAAATCCGTTCGTATTTAAAATAAAAATTGGTTTTTCAATAATTTGAAGTTGATTCCATGCCATGATTTCAAAGATCTCTTCATAAGATCCAACTCCTCCTGGTAACAAAATGAAGCAATCAGCAGCATCACACATTAGCTTTTTTCTTTCATGCATGGTTTGAACAATTTCTAGTTCCTGAATGCCTTTATGGCCTGCCTCCATATCAAGTAATCTTTCAGTAATGACACCATAAACGTCACCTCCTGCTGAAAGGCAGCCGTTTGCAAGCTCATTCATTAATCCTAACCCTCCTCCTCCATAAACAAGTTTATGATTTGAGATAGCAATTTGTTTACCTAATTCAAAGGCTGTTTCGGCATAGAGAGGATCCTTACCAATTGATGAACCTAGAAAGACACAAATATTCATTTTTGTTATGGCGGAGGGGGTGGGATTCGAACCCACGAGGCCATTTCTGACCTGCTGGTTTTCAAGACCAGTGCATTCAACCAGACTCTGCCACCCCTCCTTTTTGGTTTGCCTATTCTATATGAGATTCAGAACGATGAAAGATTTTAAAGAAAGCAATTATTATTCTCCTTCTATGATTGAAATTCTAAGGTTGAGTTACTGTTTCTTTTAATTTGCAAAAAGAAAATTGTAAGAATAATCAAATTTATAACTCCAGTTATCCCTGCAATAGTGAATGCCAATGTGTAGTCTCCATAAATATCAAAAAGATAGCCTCCAAGAAAACCTCCCAAGCCCATACCTATCCAACCAAAAAAGGATGTAATACTCATGGCTCTGGCTCCAAACTTTGCTGATACCATCATTCTTGTGCAGACTAAAATGCTAGACATAACTCCTGAATAGGTGAATCCAAACAAAGCTGCAATCAAATAGATGCCTATGGGTGAAACTAAATGAGGAAACCAAACCACAAAGATAGTTTGTCCCAATGACATTAAAATATAGCCCGGCAATGCTCCAATATAATCTCCAAGCATACCACCAAAAATTCTTCCGAAAGCTCCACAAATCATTAAAAGCATTAATACAAATGTGGAAAATTCTAACGAGAAACCTTTATCTGTTAATAAAGGCACTAGATGCATTATTGGTACTGACATGCACACACAACAAAAAATAACAGCAAAACTTATCCACGCTACGACTAGTTTTTCAGATAAAGGAAAATCCCTTTCTTCTATTTCTTCATCTTGCCTTGCTCTTTCCCTCCAAGGTGATTCCTGAATTAGTAGAGCAATAGGTAAAGATATTGCTAGGTATATTAAAGCTAAATAAAGATAAGCTTCACGCCATCCTGATGCTTCGATCAATATTCCGCTAACATGGGGTATAAATGCCTGTCCAACAGCACCGCCAGATGCAGCTATACCCAAAGCAAGACCAGGATTCTCTCTGAACCAAAATCCGACATTAGCATACAAAGGTGAAAACAAAAGAGCTGATCCAAAAGCTCCAAAAAGGAAATATAAAAGGTAAAAATTATAAATTGAATCGAGTGAACTTAGTGAGAAAAGGATGAATCCCATGCTTACAGCGCCTGCAAGACCAAACCATTTAGTTCCATATTTATCTGCCACGTAACCCCAGAACACTCCAAATGCTGCTGATGAAAAAGATGCTACTGTATAAGCAAAAGAGGTTTGCCCTCTGGACCAATCAAATTCAAGAGATACAGGTTTTAAGAATACAGAAATTGAAGCCATAGATCCAAATGCAAGACCACTAAGAGTAAAAACAACAAAAACCATAACCCAGCCATAATTAATATCATTTTTTTGAAAAAAACCTTCTATAAAACCCATAATTATTTTAGATCTTCATCTGAAATACTTCTTGCTTCGCTAATAATCAAAATAGGTATTCCTTCTCGAATGGGATAGGCAAGCTTTGCTTCTCTACTAATAAGCTCATCATTTTTTAAAATTAGTTTATTTCTAGTTAGAGGACAAACTAATATCTCTAATAATTTCTCATTCATCCACTTTTTAAATTAAGTTTATTCAAGGTCAATTGCATATTTTTTTAATATCTCTAAATCAATTATCGAAATAGATTTTTGATGACTTTTTCTCAGATAGACCCTTGGTGCTTTTCCGTTCTCGTAAGCTTCAAGCCATCTATTTGCACAAACACACCACTTATCGCCTTCTTTTAATCCCGGGAAATCAAATTCTGGCCTTGGGGTGGATAAATCGTTTCCCATACTTTTTGAAAATTCTAAAAAATCATTTGTTATTAACGTACAAACAGTGTGTGTTCCAAAATCTAATTTATCTGTATTACAAAATCCATCTCTATAGAAACCCGTTATAGGATTTGTACAACATTCTTCTATATCTTCATTGAATATGTTTTTTTGCATATCATCTCCAGGGTTGGAAATCTGTGAAATTAAAGTAATTTATTCCAGACTCTCTCTTCAAAGAATTATTAACCATTTGCTTTGCAACTGCTCTAGCTGAGATGCTCCTAAACTTTTTAAGTGGTCCATGTAAGAAAGGATCAGAAAGTATTGAAGCCATATCTGCTAAAAGAATATCAAATCGATATTTATTCCCTCTCAAGTGTCCAGGCTGAAATATATTTGTACTATCAAATCCAATATTAATTAATTCTTTCTCAACCATTCCTTTAATTTTTAAATAATAATTCCACGATTGAGAATTAGCACCGACAGCTGAAATAATCGATATATTTTTAGCGCCAGCTTCTTTCGCCATTTTTGCCATTTCAAGTTGATAAGTTAAATCTACCAGAAATAAACCTTCCTTATGATTTTTATTCATGAACCCCATTACATTATGAAAGAAAAGCGGAAATCCTAAAGAAAGAAAGACATGATCTATTTGTGGAAGTTCTAATTCTAAAATTTTATTAAAATCTATAATCAGTTGATCAGTGTTCATTGGTAAGGTATCCATCTTTCTTCTAGTCAAGACCAAAGTCTGATCTTCTAAAAGACCTAATTCGTTAAGAATTTCATTTCCTAAGAATCCTGTTGCTCCAGCTAATAAATTCATCTCTTTATATCTTGCTTAAAATTATCTGCTACCCAGCTTATGGACCAATTATGTCCCAATTTATTATTTTTATACTTTCCTGGAAGCCTTGTAATGTTACTTCCTATAATCTCAACGTTTTGAGGATCATAATTTAGATCCTGAAAAGCTCCATCCAATTTATGAATTGTTCTCCATTCAAAAAGAGAAGATTTTTTAGGTACTTGCTCAGGCGCTCTATAATTGCATACAACAGAAAGACTTCCTAGGCCCTTTAGTGGTGCTGCAATTGTATGGACTTCTAAAGGTAATTCGCCTGTCCATTGCTCCATGAAAGAAGCAACCAATAATCCACCATAACTATGACCAAATAAAATTATTTTTTGGATATTCTTATTATTCCTCAACTTATCTTGTATCAGGACATCGAGAGAATTAACTGAAGGATTAACACAAGAACTATCATCCCATCTAAAAAAAGTGATTAAGTTTATATCGGTATTGATAACTTGAAGAGGATATATCCATTCATATCCCCTACTGCTATTACCATGGACCGAAATAAATAAAGTTTTCTGATTATCATCTTTACCCTCTAAGTCATGAAGACCATTAGGCATTGCCATCAATTTTAAGCCTGCTTCAAAAACATCATTAGTTGATTTTAGTTGCTCTAAATTTACTTTTTTGTCTTTGTTTATAAGCCCCTCATCAGAGCAACTTATAATCAATAAAAGTAAAATTAACTTAAATAAAATATTTTTCATAAAGATGGCATCCGAAAAAATTTTTGTTTGCTTAATACAACTTTTATGAATTCAGAATTTTTATAAATAGAATGTGAGTCATTTTTTATAGTTTAGTTACTTATAGCCTTTTAATTGCACATAGTTTATTACCTGAAGGATCCCTTAAATAAGCTAAATAAATTTTAATCTCATCGTATTGCCTTATTCCGGGAGGATCTTCAATTGATTCTCCACCATTCTCTACTCCAGCTTTATGCCATTCATCTCCCGCAGCTTCATTTTTAATATTAAAGCCAATAGTAGATCCATTTGCTGAAGTGGCTGGCTTATTATTTATAGGTTCAGAAATACAAAAGGTCATTCCTTCTAAGAAATAAAAATATCTTTTTTGACCTGTTAAGTTTGGAAATAATCTTCCTTCATCGGCTCCTAAAACACCCAGAACTTTATCGTAAAACAACTTTGATTTCTCTATATCGTTTGCTCCTACCATGATATGACTAAACATATTTTTTCTCCTCCCAATAATTTTAATCAGGTAAATCTTTTAAAAAAGGCATTGAGGCAGCAGCACCTTTTTTGGTTACCGAAACACTAGCAGCTTTGTTTGCCAACTTGCTGGCAGTCAATAAATCTTTGCCATTCAAAATCCCAAAGCCAAGTGCACCTACAAAGCAATCGCCTGCTCCGACAGTATCAATAGCCTTAACTTTTTCTCCAGCTAAAAAGGTTTTATTCCCATTCGAAAATATCAAAATACCCCTTTTTCCTAAAGTAATAATCAAATCAATAGATTTTGATAATTTAAGAGAGTTTATGGCATCTATATTTAGATCTTCATCTATCAAACGGAGTTCAATCCCAGACA
This sequence comes from uncultured SAR86 cluster bacterium, assembly GCA_902528485.1. Lineage (GTDB taxonomy): Bacteria > Pseudomonadota > Gammaproteobacteria > Magnimaribacterales > AG-339-G14 > CACNYO01. The sequence continues at coordinate 16,395 of CABZTA010000011.1, read as the reverse complement.
GCTCTGAAAATTCTGTTTCGTTAACAATTAAGACGTCAGTAAATGTCAGTATCTGTGTGCTGATTTTTTTGTAAGGTGCAAGATTAAGAATAGTTGTGCAATTGTTTTTTTTTGCCCTTTTGAATAAATTAAAAGTCTCTTGTTCATTCACTTCCATTTGACAAATAATAATTTCAGCCTCAGATAAAAAACTTTCATTTATAATGGTATCTTCAGTCAATTTATTTACTCCGGGATATGAAATTACTTCATTGTTAGAGTTTTCTAACACGTTTATCAACGCAGTCCCGGTTTGTCCTTCTTTGTAGTTCATAAGAGAAGTATCAATATTTTCAGATGAAATCATTTTAATTAACTTCTCTCCAAATTCATCCTTACCTACAGTTCCAACAAAGGCTACTTCAGCTCCTAATCTTGCTGCTGCGACTGCTTGGTTAGCTCCTTTTCCTCCCAAATAGAATTCAATGGATGATGCGGTGATAGTTTCTCCTTGGCGAGTGGATCTAGGAATGTATGCAAATAAATCCATGTTTATACCGCCAAAAACAATCACATTTGCCATACCTAATTATTGAACTTTTCTGTGACTCTTATAGTTCTTTGGATCAAATCTTCAAGTCTAAGCTCTCCTAAACCTGCAATGGCTGTATTAACTTTCCCATTCCATGGTGAGTGCCATTTTTCAGGAACATTACAATCAGCAAGACCAATCAAACCTCCTACAGTTGCACCATTACAATCTGTATCCCATCCTGCTGCTACAGCTTCTCCAACAGCTTGATCAAAAGATTCCGAAAAACTAAGAAATGCCCAAATAACAACGGTTAAATTATTTAAACTATGAACAGGTGACATGCTCTTATATTGTTTTAAAATATTAGTAATTTCCTTATTGGTATTTTTTATACCAATCTGAACTGCATCAAATGCAGATGAGTTTTTATCAATAAGTTTTAGAGCTTCTGCTACCGCTTTTTTTCTTCCGTCAAAGGAAGGAATAGTTGCTGCCAAAGCAGCAATAAATGCTGAGCATTCAACTGCACATCCTCTATGAGATAACTGTGCATCAGTTCTCGCAAGTTGAGCAGCTTTCTCAGGTTTGCCTGGAAGAGTCCATCCATACATATCTATTCTTATTTGAGCTCCAATCCAATCATTAAATTTATTATCACTTGCTATGTTTAGATCAAAATCTCTTTCACCTCCAAATTGATAACTAAAATTCATATTTTCAAGAATTGTTATATACGCCTCTCTTTCAGCAGTAAAAGTAGCACCAGCGGGTAGCATGTTTATCCATGATCGTGCTACATCATCTGTTGTTATATCAAGTCCATATTTTTCAAGCATCATCAATGCTAGTACTGTGTAAGTAATATCGTCATCAATTTCAGCTTTAGATATTCGATTTTTACAGCAATGAAGAGCAACACCTCTAATGTTAGGGTTTTCTATATAGTTTACATAATCTCTTAAAGGTAAAGATTTTGCCTCCTTTAAATATTTTTGTAATGAATCGAACCCCTCTCTCATTGATAGCATCTCCAACGGTTTACCCAGTAGACATCCAGAAATTCTTCCTTGCCAAGCTGCTCTAATTCTATCTTCCATAAAATACCTCAAAGATAAATTGACATAAAGAAAATGAATAATCAATATGATAAAAATTCATTTCAATGAATATTGGGAGATTCAATGATTTATAAAACTGTAACTGAATTAATAAAGTTAATTCAAAAAAAAGAAGTTTCTTCAGTAGAAATATTAGATAGCCTACTAAAGAGAATCAACGATAAAAATCCTCAGATAAATGCAGTAGTAGCACTCGATGCTGATAGAGCTATGGAAAAGGCTAAAAAAGCTGATGAACTTACTATGCAAGGAAAATCGTTAGGTCCTTTGCATGGAATTCCAATGACCATAAAAGATGCTTATGAAGTCGAAGGTTTAGTTTCTACAGGAGGCGACCCAGTTTGGAAAAATAATATTCCAGGCAAAAATGCAGAAGCGGTCCAACATTTAGTTAATGCTGGAGCTATCATTTTTGGAAAAACAAATGTTCCTTATCATTCTGCAGATATTCAAAGTTACAATGAAATTTATGGGGTATCTAATAACCCTTGGGATTTAGAACGAACACCTGGGGGTTCATCTGGAGGATCTGCTGCATCTCTTGCAGCTGGCATGTCTCCATTAGAGTTAGGGTCAGATATAGGTGGATCAATCAGAACTCCTGCTCATTTTTGTGGAGTTTATGGTCATAAACCTACTTATAATATCGTCTCTGAGGTAGGACATTTACCACCGCCACCAGGATTTATTCTCACTGGAAATGGCCTATCAGTTGCAGGGCCTTTAGCTAGGAGTCCAGAAGATCTTGAGATTGCAATGAAGGTTTTAGCTGCTCCACAAGCTCAAGATAGTATTGCTTGGAGTATAAAGTTACCTGAACCAGAAATTAATGATGTAAAGAAATTGAAAGTTGCTGTTTGGCCTGAAGAGGAATCCGCAGAAATTGATGAACAAATAAGAAAACTCATAGATGAGACCGCTGAAGATTTGAGATCAGCTGGAGCTCAAGTTGAGATGGTCTCTCCTCCATTTACCTTTGATCAAGTTGATGATATTTACAGCAAACTCGTCCATCCAGTCATGTCAGCGGGGGGTGATAAAGAGACTCTTGCGTCTATAGACGCACTTGCCTTGGATCTAAAAGATGAAGATTTTTCTGAGCTAGCTAAAATTGCGAGAGGTACTTCATTGAGAGCTCGTGATTATGTTGTCAATAATGCTAGAAGGCATTTCATTAAGCAGAAATGGCAGAGGTTTTTTAATGAATACGATGTGATGTTATCTCCTGTATGCGCAGTTCCTGCGATTAAACATAATCATGCTCCATTAATTGACAGAACAATTACTGTAAATGGGAAAGAAAAACAATACTGGCATACTACTATATGGGCTGGTCCTGTTGTGATGGCTAACCTTCCAAGTACAAGCGTGCCGATTGGATTAACAAAAGAGGGTTTACCAGTTAATCTCCAAGTCATAGGTCCACATCTTCATGATTTAACCTGTATCGAAGTGTCAAAAATGATTAGAGATATTCGAGGGGGTTTTAAAATCCCGCCTGGATTTGAGTAACCTATTTTTTAAACCATTCTAAATAAGATCCCATAACAGATGAAAATTCATTTCTTTCTGATAGCTCTATCAAGTGATGAATGGTCTTAGGATGTGAAATTTTTATATTTTTTGAGATTATTTTATAACCTTGTATAGCAAGTGACTCCTCATAATGCCCCTCTCGCAAGAATTGAGAGAAATCACAAACAAATGAAATATCTGCAAGGGATAGCTTGTCACCGGCAATATATTTATTATTAGACAAAGAAAGTTCTATTCCGTCTAAATAAAATTCGTATGCAGATTTCATTCTGTCATAAGTATAAGAATTCAAATTTTCAATCGATAAAATATAAACTTGATGTTCTCTTGAAAAAACTAGATTTGCATCTAAAAAACTATCAATCCTGGAACTTAATGAAGAATCATTACCCCCGTATAATTCTGTTGAAGAGCTCATTCTGGTTACTGCTCTCATAATACTATTGGATTCAAAAACTCCTATTTTATTTTCTCCAACAAAAGCGGCAGGTACAGTTCCGAATGGATGTTGATTTAGGAATTCGGATGTTTTGAATAGATTGCCAGTGAAGCCTCTTTTGCCTTCTAATTTATGAGGGCTATTTTGTTTTTCCTCTTCTTCTAAAATTCTTGCATCATAATCCCAAATCCAGTTCGGAAGATTTCTTGGTTTATCGCCAATAACCTCGACTTCAACGTTACATAATTTTCCAGCAATAACAGCTTTCCAGACTCTTGGGTTTGGTAAATATGAGAATATTCTGATCTTTGACATAAATAATTTTATCTAAGTGATTTTGAAAAAAAGTGTTTCCTGCACAAGGAAATATAAGTTTCGTTTCCGCCAATTAGAATCTGATCACCTTTTTCAATGATTTTTCCATCTTCAGAAACTCTAACAATCATTGTAGCCTTTCTTCCACACCAGCAAATCGTCTTAATTTCTTTTATGTTATCTGCCCAAGCTAAAAGATATTTACTTCCTTCAAATAATTTTCCCTGAAAATCCGTCCTTATACCAAACGTTAGTACAGGGATATCAAAATCATCTACGATTGAAGATATTTCTTTTATTTGCTTCTTTTTTAGAAATTGAGCTTCATCTATTAAGACACAGGCAATTTTTTTTACTTTTGATGCAGCCTTAAAAAGTTCAAATAAATTTGTATTTTCATCAAATACTTTAGCTTTCTTAGAAAGACCTATTCTAGAAGTGATGTTTCCTTTTCCGCCTCTATCATCTTTTTTAGAAGTAATTATCAATGTATTCATTCCCCTTTCTTGATAATTATGACTTGCCTGAAGCAATGCTGTTGATTTACCAGCATTCATGGATGAATAATTAAAATATAATTTAGCCAACTCTTAAATGATAAAAATACAATATAATTGAAATAATGAGTTTTTACGAAAAAAAAATACTACCTAAAGTGCTTGATTTGCTTTGTGGATCATCTCCAATTAACTACCAAAGAAGAAAAGTTGTTCCACAAGTAAGTGGGAATGTTCTTGAAATAGGAATTGGTTCTGGTTTGAATCTTCCTCACTACAAGGCATCAAATATAAGTAAAATAACTGCCTTAGACCCTGCTGAGGAATTAACTGATATTGCAAAAAGGAGAATCTCTGAATTAGATCTTAATATTGATGTTATGAACTGCGGTGCAGAAGAGATTCCTCTAAAATCAAAATCTTTTGATTCAATTTTAGTTACCTATACCTTATGTTCTATAGAAAATTTAGACGACTCTATGAAAGAAATAAGAAGGGTTATTAAGGATGACGGTACTCTATTTTTTTGTGAACATGGGATTGCTCCAGACCTCAAAACAAAGAAATGGCAAAATAGAATAAATCCTATTTGGAAAAAATTAATGGGAGGATGCAATATCAATAGAGATATTCCGGAAATTATTTCTAACTCTAAGTTAGAAATAGTTGATCTAGAAACTATGTTCCTTCCGGGTACGCCTAGAATTGCAGGATTTAACTATTGGGGCACAGCTAGAACAAATTAGATTCAATAGGTCAGACATCTATATGTGATTTGACTTTTATGCTTACCTGAATCAAATATTTCCTTTAACTCACCTTTTTCAATATCTAGCATCAAATTCCAGTTACCATAAGAATTATTTAAATTAGCAATTTTTTTGTTAGCTTTAATAAATTTTTTACTCTTTCCAGTAATTTTGTATTTTAAAGGTGTTAGTTTAAATTTTTGAGGATATTTCAAAATTTCATTTTTTTTAAAGTCTATTTCATAAATTAATATCATTCTAACTTGGTCAATTGTTTTTTTTCCTTTCTCATAATGAACGCTTTGAACATTCTCACAATTTAATTTCATGTCCATTGAAAAAATGAAGGGTGTGAACAAAAGAAAAATCAAATATTTCATTCTTAAGATCGAACTAGACTCCTTCAGAGTTACCAAATGTCTTGGTAATATCTGGCCCCCATTGCATTCCCGCAGCTTCTGAAATATCAATTACTCCAGGTTTTGCTTGGTTATCAAATAAATCTCCATCAGTTTGATGTTCATGGACGTGACCGTAAGGAGAACGCCAATAATCAAAAATTTGACTACCTGCATAGTGTCTTCCTATACCCCATTCATGCCTATAACTTTTGTCTTTAAGAACTTCATGACCTAAAAAAATGTCATCAACTTCAACAACTTCATAGGCACAATGATTTAATCCACTTTTAAGGTCTGATGAAAGATTACTTTGCAAAAGAAACGAGTGATGATCAGTTAATTTTTTTCCTAGGTCACATCTACAAAACAGAGCCACATAAATACCAGAGCCTTTACCTAATTCCACCTTATCTGAAGGAATAAGACCTAAATATTTGTTGTACCAATCAAAGGAAACGGATGGATCATTAACGTTGATTGCTAGATGACCCAGTTTTTTTATTTTAGAACTTCGAGGCTTTCCTACTCTTCTTGGTTGATTTTTTCTTGGGCTGGTTTCTTTTCCAATTCCTCCAGAATTAAAAGGTTCAGCAATGAGGTCTTTCTTTTTAAATTTTTTCGTTGACATACCGAATATTACTTCAACTTTCAAACCATCCGGATCAAAGGCTTCAACCACAAAACCACCTCCGGGAGATTTTAATTTTTTTACTTCGCTAAAATCTTCTGTTTTAGATAATCTATTTAAATCATTTATAGATTTTGCATAAAAAGCAGAGCCAACAAATTTCTTTTTTCCTTTAATTGTTTTATGTATAAATTTATGTGGCCCTAGACCTTGCATATAAAGCTCAGTATTAGTTTTTTTTGTAGTAACTAATCCAAAATCTTTAAGAAATTCTTCCTGTTTATTTAAACTTGGTACTTGCAAAATAGGATATGCAACATCTATAACTTTTATCATCTTTTTATTCTAAAATATTTTGAATGACTGACAAAATTTTTGATATTGGAATTGTTGGCTACGGTCCAGTTGGTGCAACTTTATCTGGGTTACTATCCTCACTTGGGCTCAATGTAGTTGTGATAGAAAAAACTAAGGGAGTTAGTCCAACTGCCAGAGCAATTAATACTGATTCAGAACAGCTAAGAACATTTAATTTTCTTAATATTGCATCTGAAATTATTTCTAATTCGAGAACAGTCAGTAAAGTTCATTTTACAGATTCAGAATTTAATCCTTATTCAACGATTGATATTCCAAAAGAGGATATTTTAGGATGGCCCCCTACTCTTCTTTTTTATCAACCAGAGCTAGAAACCATAATAAGAGATAACAATGAAAACTATAAAAATTTATTAATTTTAGAAAATACTGAATTAGAAAATATTGAGGACACTAACCCTATTAAATTAAATATTAGAAATAATGGAAAAGATTCATCAATTTATTGCAAATATCTTGTAGGTTGTGATGGTGCAAATAGTTTTGTCAGAAAACATATCAATGCAAAGTTGATTGATTTTGATTTTGATCAAGATTGGATTGTTATCGATGCTCATACAATTGAACAAATAGACATTTCTAAAGATGAAGTTAAACAAATATGTGATCCTAATCGATTGAAAACTTATGTTCCTGGTAGAAGAAATCATGAAAGATTTGAATTTAAACTTCTTAAAGGAGAAACAAAAAAAATCTTCACAAAGAAAAAAGTATGGGAGCTTTTATCACCTTGGATAAATAAAAATAACAGTAAAATAGAAAGAGCTGTTGTTTATAAATTTCATGCCTGTATTGCAGATAAATGGAGAGATAAAAATATATTTATTGCAGGGGATGCTGCTCATCAAATGCCTCCTTTTCTAGGCGCTGGAATGGGTACGGGAATAAGAGACGCATTTAATTTAGCCTGGAAAATTTATTTAGTAATAAATAGTAAGGCTGATGAGAAACTTCTTGAAACATATCAACAAGAGAGAGCACCTCATGCAAATTGGACTATTCAACAAGCAAAAATAATTGGAGAAATGATGGAACAATTTTCTTATAGAGAAAAAGGAGAAAAATATGTTCCTTCTAATACAGGTTATGGCGAAGTTTTCCCACATTTAACAAGAGGATATTACGGAGATCCATCTGATGGACTTATTGCAACTCCATTTTGTAGATTTGATTTAGATCAATCCAAGAAAGATAGCGATGAATATTTTGGCTGGAACTTTGGATTAATTTCTAAAAAAAAATTACCAAAAGAAATAGACTCAATGTTGAAAAAAATGAATATTAAAGTTCTCACCGTCAACAGTGACATTATAAATCTTAAAAATTACTTTCAAGATGCTAGCTACCTATTGATAAGACCTGATAAATATCTATTTTCTAGATCGAAAACTAACGTTGAATTAAAAGAAGCTTTAAATGAATTAGAAAAACAATTTTTTCTAATTACATAAATTTTTGTTTTGAAAAATTTTCAAAAATTTTATTGATGGTCTTTGTGATAGAAAAACTCAAGAATCTCGAAAATCTGTCTTGCATATTTTTTTTAGGTTTAAAAGAAACTTCAAAAATATCAAATTTCTTATTTTGTTCTATGAGATAAGAATCACTTGTTTGTATTTTATCAACCAAACCTACATCAATTGCCTCAATACCTTGCCAAACTTCTCCAGTTGCAACTTTATTTACATCCAAAGATGGACGATATTTAGCAACGTGTTTTTTAAACAGTTCATGAATGTTTGCTAGGTCATCCTTGAATTTTTCTCTACCTTCGTCCGTATTTTCTCCAAACATAGTTATCGTTCTTTTATACTCGCCTGCTGTATGCATTTCATACTCAATATTATTTTTCTTGAGCAATTTATTGAAATTAGGAACGGCTCCAATAACTCCTATTGATCCTATTAACGCAAAGGGAGAGGCAATAATTTTATCTGCGATGCATGCCATCATATATCCACCGGACGCAGCAACCTTATCAATGCAAACAGTTAATTTAATTTTTGAGTCCTTGAGTCGGGATAATTGAGCAGCTGCAAGCCCATAACCGATAACTGTCCCTCCTCCACTTTCTAGATTTAACACAACTTCCTGACACTTAGTATCCGCACTAAGGATTGATGATATTTCTTCTCTTAATTCTTCTACTTGCGATGCCTCAATATCTCCATTGAAATTTAGAACAAAAATATGTTTTCTAGACACCTTTTCCTTCTTTTTATTTTTACTATCTTTTTTTATCTTTTTCTCAAAAACCTTTCTATCTTTCGCTGATAAAACTGATAGTTTTAAATCATCAGCAGTGTTGGCAAATTTAGTTGAAAGATTTTTAACACGCAGGCCTCCAGAAGAAGAACTTGATCCGGATTTTATTGAACTAATAATAATTAGGATCGGTATTACGATAGCAACGACTACAGTGAGTGCCTTTAATAAAAAGATTAAATACTCAAATAAGATTTCCATAATTTAAATAAAAAGACTGACTACTGTTCCGGTTAAGCAAGAGGCAAGTGTAGCAGCAAAAAGTGCTCTGAAAGCAATTTTTAATAACGTTCCTCGTATATCTGGACATATAGCTGACAGACCTCCCAATAAGATACCAACACTGGAAATATTTGCAAAACCACAGATACCATAAAGCATTATTAACTGGCTTCTTTCACTCAATAGATTTGCATCTAAATTTCTTAAATCATTGAAGGCAATCAATTCATTAAAAATTGTTTTTGTTCCTAAAAGATTTCCAGCAGGAATAATTTCTGCAAACGGTATACCCATCAACCACGCAATAGGAGCAAAAATAATAGCTGCTATTCTTTGAAGAGATATAGGTTCACCATAAACATCAGGAAATATACCTAAGATAAAATCTGCCAAAGCCACTAAGCTTAAAAATACTATCAGAGAGGCAATTACGGATAAAAACATATTTAATCCATCTTTTGTTCCGACGCTTATTGCATCCATTGAACTCTCATACATTTTTAAGTCTTCTTTAGCAGTTTTAAATTCAGTTTGAGCAGACGGTATTAATATATTAGAAAACATTATTGCTGCAGGAACAGAAAGAATTGATGCAGTTAAAAAATGACCTATAACACCTGAAAATTTATTATCCAACCAGGTTATGTATAGAACCATAACGCTACCAGCAATAGTCGACATACCCACAGTCATAATAATGAGTAAATCTCTCTGATTCATTTTATTTAAATAAGGCTTAATCAACAAAGGAGCCTCTAATTGTCCTAAAAATATATTAGCTGTAGCAGCTAATCCAATAGGTCCTTTGGCATCTAAAGGTCTTTCGAATAATTTTGCTAAAAGCTTTATAAGAAGAGGTAATATTTTCCAATGCCACAACAACGCAGATAATGCCGACAAGAAAATTAACATGGGTAAGAAAGTAAACGCAAATATTGGTAAATTCTGATTATTCAAAACTTCAAATGGTGCTTCCCCTCCTCCAAGATAACCAAAAACAAAAGAGCTTCCCTCAATAGCTGATAACCTTAATGATTCTACTGCCATACTCATTACGTCAAAAAAGGATGATATAAAAGGTATCTCTATGAGAACAAATGCTAAAGATATCTGAATTAACAGAGCATAAATTATGAATTTAACTTTTATTTTTTGTATGGATTCACTGAAAGGAATAGAAATCAGAATTAATCCAATAATTCCTATCAATGATTGAATAATCATAATTATTTTAATTTAATTTCAGCTAATCTTTGATTTAAATAATCGTTAGCTGTTATTGGATCAGGATAGTAATTATGATTGCCTAATAAAGTTTCAAGCGGTTTTATAAGAAAGTCTGATCTAGGATGAAGAAAAAAAGGAATAGATATTCTTTGTGTATTCATATCTTTCCCGTTTGTTACTCTATGGGTTGCTGAGACAAGATATTTATTTGTATATCTTTGCAGCATATCTCCAACGTTGACTACAATTTCATCTCTTGAAAAATCTGCTTTAAGCCATTTATCTCCATTGAGAACTTCAAGCCCGGGTTGGTGCCCACCAATAAGAAGTGTAATAAAATTAATATCTTCATGAGGAGAGGCTCTTAATGAATCTGTTTTAAAATTTTCTATCTTTGGATAGTTGATTATTCTCATAATACTATTGCCTTTTTCAACAATCTCATTAAAAAAATTACCTTCTAAACCTAGCCCTATTCCAACGAGCTCCATAATGTCTCTCCCAAGAAGATCAAATTGATCATATAAATCTAAAGAAAGCTTTTTATGATTTTCTAAATCATCTATCCAAATATTTTTAGGATTTTTTGGATTGTCTCTGCCTACGTGCCAAAACTCTTTCAAATCTGGCTGATGATAATTTTTGGCTGTTTCTGTTTTAAATTTAGTAAAGCCTCTAGCTCCTCCAATGTTTGGAACTATAAATGATTCTTTTATCTCATTAGGATAATTAAAAAAGTCTTGATACATTTTCAGACAATTAGAGATTAAGTCTTTATCAATACTATGATTAAAAAACACACAAAAACCATAGTCATGAAAAGCATTTATGGTATCTTTTGCGAGAGATGTTCTATCTTTATCAAATAAGTCAAAATCTAGACGAGGAATACTTTCTTTACCTGAAATCATAATGTCTGGAGATTATAGCAACAAAAATGTTTCAATCTTGAGTGTTGGTAATGTTTTGGTTGATATAGAAATAACTATATCTGATGATGAATTATCTAAATTACCTATTAATAAAGGTGGAGCAATAGAAATTGATGCTATTCAATTGAGAAAATACTTAGGTGAATATCGATATCAAGTGACAAATAGATATCTTGGTGGCTCAATATTTACTACGGCAGCAACATCATCGGTTTTCAACGTTGATAACTCTTTTCTAGGTTCTGTTGGAAAAGATCGAGATTCAAAAAACTTAATAGATATTATGAATTCATATCCAATTAAAACTTATCTTAATGTAGATCTACAACAAACCGGGTGTTGTTTGATTTTTTTAACTCCTGATAAGGAAAGAACGATGGCAGCATGCCCTGGCGCAAGCAGTCAATTAACCCTTGCTAATTTTAGTGATTTAGAATCTATGGATTATATATTTACTGACTTATATTCGCTCAATTCAGATATAAATAAAAAGACAATAGGTTACTTGTTGTCATCTAATAAGAATTTAATTCTCAGTCTTTCTGATATTAGTGTGATGAGAAAACATATGGATTTCATAAAAAAATACTCTGATCAAACTATTTTAATAGCTGGCAATGAAAGTGAAATGAAATTTCTTCAACAATCCATGAATTCATCCTTTATAGAAAGTTCTCATAAAACAAATAAAGTATATTTAACAACGAAAGGTAATCGAGGTTCTGAAGTAATTCATGATGGAAAATTATATAAATCCCAATCTATTCAAACCGAAGTAGCGTCCTTAAACGGCGCTGGTGATACATTTCTTGGTGCTTTTTTAGGAAACTATCTTCAAAGTAGAGACATCCAACAATCTGCAGACATAGCTAATTATTTTTCTCATTGCTCGATACAAAAATATGAAGCATGTTTAGATTTTCCTAGCTTACTAAATGCCAAAAACGCCGCAAAAGCGGCGTTTTCGATTTAAATTAAATCTTAGAATCTATAGTAAAAACCAAATTTAACTTCGTAAGTACTTGCATAAGGACTTATGCTAGATCCTCTTGGAGAATATAGTCTGTCATAAACATATCTCCCATCATCATCTATCTCACTTAATCTAGCTACTTTTTGCATGCTAGGAAAACCAGGCTCTCTAAAAATTCCGTATTTAGAATTAATTAAATTACCTAAGTTTTTAATAACCATATATACCTCTGCTTCATGGTCTGGAGCAAATCCAGGAAACTCTTGAGCAAGTTTTAAGTTGATAGAAGTATTCCAAGCACCATCTATTGAATTTCTAGGACAATACTGACCTCTTGGACATCCAGCTGCGTCAGTTATTGCAAAGAATGCTGCAGGGCTAATACCATCAAATACTACATTTGGATCAGCTGCATTAGTTGGCACATAAAGCAAGGACTGATCTGTGAAAGCAGGAGTTTGTCCGTGCTCTTCACCATCGTAAGTATATGAGTAAGATCTACTCTGGAATCTATTGATGAATAAAGAAGCTTTGAAACGATATCCACCTTCAATAGTTACAGGCTGGTATCTTAAAGTTGCAGTAATTCTCTCAGGTATAACATGATTAGATTGAGCAACAGTAGGATTATTTCTATCTGTAGTAGCTACTCCTGTAAAATTAGAGTAAGCAACTGATGAAGTCATTGGTGTGACATCTTCAAGCGAAGTGTTTGCATAGCCAATTGAAAATCTAAGGTCATTTTCTCGCCATAGCTTACTCAAAGACATTGAATAAGTTACACCAACTGGACTTTGGGTTGAATTAGTAAGTTGGAAATCAAAAGGCCCAAAACATGTGAAATCATCTCTAGCGTTGCCACCTGCACAGTTATAGTAAGGTCTTCCAGTGAAATCTGTTTCACCAGTTGGAGAAACATTAATATCATTAATTATTGCTGGATTTTCAACTTCAGTTGCGATTACATCCATATTGAATAATAGATCGTCAACACCAAAGGTTGAATTTAAACCTAAAGCAAATTTGTGAACAATTGGAACTTCAAAACTAGAGCTTGTAGTATTTGTATCAGTATCAGCTGATCCACTTTGCACTTTCGCTACTAAAGAACATGGAACAGCATAACCTGGTCCAGCATCAGAAGGTGCACCGGTATCACTGTTACACATAGGCTCTGTGAAGATTTCCATATTTCTCTGATTAACCTGAATAGCAGTTACACCATCGTTAGAAAACATATTGGAGTACCAAACATTTGGATTTCCACCAGAAAATCCTCCATAACCACCGTATACATTAGTGAATTCGGTAACTTGAGTGTTAAAACCAATTCGCAACATTAAAGAATTTGCGCCGTCATGAGTAATCGTATTTGAATAGCCATATGCAGCTTTAAAAACTGCATTTTCGGCTGGTTTTCCATCAACCATATAAGTGTCGTATCTAAGCCCAATAATAAATTCAGTATTATCTAGTTGGATTTCATCTTGGAAAAATATAGTAGCTAGACCATAACCCCAGTCAGCTGCCGCTGCATTTTCATTAAGCGACGGAGTGTTACCAAAGTAAACTCTAGCAAGACCGGCATCAAAATCATCAATACCGCCATAGAAATCCCATTCACCATTCAATGAATGCTGCATAAATAAATTGAAAATGTTTGTGTCTTCAAATTCTATTCCATATGTTAATAGGTGATTATCAACTAGATGATCAAGAGAGAATTGCAGGATAGTTGTGGAGTAGTCCATTTTATTAGCCTGTCTGGAATCATCCGTTCCACCTAAGTACACTGTTCCTTCGGAATTATTAGCTGGATTTACCACGTCAATTTGAAAATCTCCAAAAGGACCACCAAGTCCAATTTGTCTATTATCGACATCTCTATATCCTACTCTTAACTGACTACTCAAATTATTCGATATTTGCGAATAAAGCTCTAAATTAAGAGCAAGCATTTCATGGCCTCGCTCATAAAAGTGCTTACTAAATTCAAACTCACTGGGTGACGAATCCGAAGCCTGGTTATTGAAACCATCATTGTAATTAAAGGTTATTGATAAAGAATTATTTTCGTCAGCCTCAACATCAAATTTAGCTAAAAACTTATTATCGTAACTATCTAAGGCTCCACCAATTGCTCCTGGATCAAAACCATATTTATTTTTGGCAATATCTACAATTCTTGTAAAATCTGCAGCGCTTAAAAAGTCTAATTCTGAAGGAGCTCCAGACCCTTGTGGTCCAAAAGGATCAACATCAACATCATCGTATCTTTCGACAGATATAAAGAAGAAAGCTTTATCTTGAACAATTGGACCGCCGAGAGTAAATCCATACTTATTTTCTTCAAAAGGCACCATGTTTCCTTTTTCGCCATCAATCTCAGTGCCAACCAAATCATCCCCTGCGTATTCATAATATGCGCTTCCGCTAATCTCATTAGTTCCAGATTTAGTTACCGCATTAATTACACAAGCCGAAAAGCCACCGTACTTCACGTCAAATGGAGCGAATTCAGCAGAAACCTGTTTTATTGAATCAAATGAAAAAGGTAGTCGGTTTGTAGGATAACCATTACTGTTTAATCCAAAACCATCATTCATTGGTATCCCATCAATTGAAAAAGTATTGTATCTAGGGTTTTGTCCATTACATTGCAATCCTCTGTATGCTGAAGAGGAAGTAATATCTACGTAGAGTCTAGGATCTTCAGCAAGAACTTCCTTAATATCTTTATCATAAGCAACTGCTGCATCGAGATCTTCAGCATTAAAAACTTTATTAGGACCTATAGCTACCTGAGCTTGTGCTAATTGTTCTCCTGTTACAACAAGAGACTCGAAGTCAGAAAGAACAACATTCAGAGATAAAGTTTGGCCAAGATTTAAGAAAACATCTTGGTAAATCTGAGAACCTACACTTGAAGTTACAGTGACTGTGTATGGGCCTCCAACTGCAAGATTTGTTAAAACAAAAACACCAGCTTCATTACTAGAAGTGCTGCTAGACTTATTTGTGGAATTATTAACGATAGTTATTTCAGCATCTTCTAAAGCATTACCTGAAAGATCAGTTACAACACCTTTAAAGTTTGATGTTGTCTCTACTGCAGAAAGAAAACTGCTTAAAAAAGCAATCAGAAATAATTTAATTAAATTATTGGGGATCATGTTTATTCGCTCCTTTAAATAATTATGATTTTAATTAAAAATATATGATCCTATGTTACAACTTAGAAAATTTAATATGTCAATTTTATTGTTATATTAAGTATATCTTTTTAGAACTTCAGGATATATAAAATTTCCATCTTCTGTTTGATAATTTTCAAGTATGGCAGCTAGAGTTCTTCCAATAGCGAGTCCAGATCCATTTAATGTATGACAAAACTCATTACCCGTGTCAGCTTTATACTTCAAATTAGCTCTTCTAGATTGAAAATCAGTAAAGTTAGAACAAGAAGATATTTCCCTGTAAGTATTTTGACTTGGAAACCAAACTTCCAAATCGACTGTTTTAGAAGCAGAAAATCCTGTATCTCCTGATGATAGAATTACTTTTCTAAAGGGTAATTCAAGTAATTCTAGAATTCTACTTGCATCCGTTATTAATTTCGTATGTTCATCCTCGGATTTCTCTGGGTGACATATTTTGACGAGCTCAACTTTATCAAACTGGTGTTGCCTTATTAACCCTTTTGTATCTTTACCATAACTACCAGCCTCACTTCTAAAGCAAGGTGAATGGCATACATACTTTAAAGGTAATTGCTCCAATGAGAGTTTTTCATCTCTATGAAGATTAGTAACAGGAACTTCTGCCGTAGGAGCTAAATAAAGATCAGCATTATCAGTCAGTTTGAATAAATCCTCTTCAAATTTAGGAAGTTGGCCTGTGCCAATTAATGATGCCTTATTTACAATATAAGGTACATAGAGCTCCTCGTAACCATGCTCATTTGTATGAATATCAATCATAAACTGTCCAATCACTCTATGTAATTTTGCTATTTCTCCGCTAAGCACTGTAAAACGACTTTTGGCAATTTTAACTCCTCTACCCTTATCAGTTTTATCAATAAAGAAAGAATGAGGCTTTGGCTCAAAGGAAAAGTTAGGAATCTCTCCTTTTTCCTCAATAATTTCATTTGAAGCTTCATCTTCTCCAATTGGAACGGTCTCATCTAAAAGGTTTGGAA
>CABZTA010000010.1 GCA_902528485.1 uncultured SAR86 cluster bacterium | reverse complement strand
CCAGTAACGATACCAACCCTGTTACAGATGCCTTTAATGCCGGATCGGATAATGATAGCGAACCAGAGATAGACGAGAGTGCTTTAGACTCAAGCGGTATATCCGATAACTCATCCGCGGTTGCTCCGGATCAATTAACCACTGCAACAGACATCGATACAGGGACAGATATTGAAGTAGCCGTTGAAACTGAAACCGAAACCCAAGAAGAAACGGAAGTAGTCGAAGACGTCGCCGAAGTAGCACAAGAGACCGCTGCTGATGAATCGATCGGTGCACCAGAAGTCGATATCGTTGCTATGCCCTCAGTAACAGAAAACGAAAGCAATACTACAGTTGCTACGCTATTGATCAACAATCCTGGGGAAAATGAAATTAACTTTGAGATTACTGGAGAAGATAGCGATAAGGTTGTCTATGATCCTGATTCTAATTCTATCCAGCTGATCGATGGTTTGGATCATGAAACCAATGCCACTTTAGACATTACCTTAGTGGTAACCGACGACTTGGGTAATATCCAAATCAATAACTTAATGATTGAAGTGGATGATGTTAACGAAGCGCCAAGCATGCTTTCGATGACCCATAATAATTTAATCTCGGTCAACGCATCGATAAACGATGTTCAAACCAACGGTTCCAACATCAGTGAAACCACCGAAATAGGTGCTGTGGTTGCGGACATTACGGTTGCCGATCCAGACGGCGATGCCGTGCAATACACCTTGGCCGGAACGGGCAGCGATAACTTTGCTATTTCGAATTCCGGTGAAATCACTCTGACTTCAGAGTTGAATTTTGAATCTCAAAGCCAATTCACGATTCAAGTGGTTAGCTCAGACGGCATTAACGATATGGTCCAAGACGTTGTCATTTACGTGGTGAACGATAACGAAGCCCCGAGCCTTAACCTTGATAATTTTTCGGTAGCTGAAAATGCATCTACTGGCACGACCTTGGCAACCGCTTCTGGCTTAGATCCCGAAGGGGCAAACGTTAGTTACTTTTTATCCGGCACAGGAAGCGATAACTTTCAAATAGACAGCAGTGGCAATATAACGCTAAGTGGAAATCTTGACTACGAAACCAAACAAAGCTACGAATTGACTATCTTTGCCAGTGATGGACAATTTACCGTTCCAAAGACCATTACCGTAACGGTGACCGATACCAATGAGGCTCCGTCGATCAGCTCAACCGTAGCTTTTAATTCATTTTTAGAGAACACCTCAGTGGGCTCCACCATTGCAACTTCTGAAAGTAGCGATCCCGAAAGCGATACCATCTCTTATTCACTTTCTGGTTCAGGTAGCGACAAGTTCAGTGTAGATTCTGATGGTAAAGTTACGCTAGCAAGTTCTCTTGATTACGAGACAGCTACTTCTTATGCAATTAATTTAAACGTAAGCGATGGCACCAACACTACTACAAAAGTCCTTACCATCAACGTCGGTAACTTGGCTGAGTTGGTGTATTCCGGAAGTTTAGCGGCTAGCTCTCAAAACGAAACCATCTCTACCGGTTCGGTTATCTTGAGTTCAAGCACGAGCGGCGCTGAAGGCACCGTCACTTATTCAATTAACGATCCGGATAATAAATTTGCCATTAACGCATCTACCGGGGAAGTGACTCTTGCTAATGCGCTCGATCACGAAACTAAAACCTCGCATTCGTTTACCGTTACCGCCAACGACGGTAGCAACAGCGAATCGCAAACTTTTACCTTACAAATAAACGATATAGATTTTACCCTTTCTGCTAGTTTGGCTAGCGCAAGTCAACTTGAGACTATCAGCACCGGATCGACTATCTTGTCCTCTAGTAATAGCGAAGCACAAGGGACGGTCACGTATTCGCTGACCGATGCCGATAATAAATTTGCGATCAATTCCTCAACTGGACAAGTGACCTTAGCCAACGCACTGGACTACGAGACCAAAACGTCGCACACCTTTACGGTGACTGCAACCGACGGCACAACGACTTCATCTGAAACATTTACCCTAAACATTGGTGACGTTGATTTGGGGGCTTTGGTCACCAGTCAAAGCGCTTTAGCCACCGAAAATACAGCCAGCGGAACTGGGCTTTATGCAGTGAGCAGCATAGAAAACGATGGGAGTTCACCAACCTACAGCATCACAGCCGGTAATGATGCAGGTCTATTTGCTGTTAACTCAAGCACCGGAGCAATTTCAACCACCGCAACCGCGCTCGATTTTGAAACCGCAAAATCGCATACCCTTACGTTAACGGCAACAGTGGGCAGCGATACAACTTCAACCAACGTCGTTGTGCCGGTCTACAACGTTGAAGAAATTAACTCGACTGTCTTACGATATTCAGCAGATCATAACTCGACCTCACGCAGCGGTTTTAGTGCGACCGCAACGCGAGGACCTTCAGGTTCAAGTTTACCGGCCTATTACTTAGAGCAAGTCGGTCTCACTCCTACAACTGTTATTACTGACGTTGATAATACTAGTAATAACTCTGTTCCGGTCGAAATTGCTGGAGGTACCGCACTTAATTGGCGTTATTTTTTCCCCCTCGATACAGCAGGTAATGGAGAGTTTGCCTTTGCTCCGAACAGTGCTTCGGTTGATGCTAAATATAAAAGCTTACTTGGCACCAATGTCATCACTACCATCAGCAATTCAGAATTCATTACCGCAGGACGAACCGGCGGTGAATTTTGGTTTATGACCACCGATAAGGCGGCAGCCAATATTTCTTATACTTCAAGTGTTGGCGGGTCGTTTGCAAGCGGTGATAAGGCATTAATTCTGTGGAATTGGTCTGGTTATCAGTACGACGGAAGTGTTCCAGGAAGTTTTCAAGACTTATTTGATGACCGAGGCATCACTTATGATGTTACACAACTCACAGGCAGCTTCCCAACTAACCTTGACGATTACAGGATTATTGTTGATATGAGAAGTTATGTTGGCAGTGAGTCTGATTATAACCTGCATAGCAATGCGATTTCCACTTGGCTGCAAACTGAAGATAGAGTATTTATAGGGTTTTCTAACGATCCGTGCTGCACTAATAACGCTACTTATTTCAAAGGGTATTATAGTGAGATTCTTAGTGACATTGGTGATACATCAGTAACTTCAAGCAATATTTTTACTTCGAGTTCTTATAAGGATTTTGCTCTTACTAGCGATGCAATAGATACATATGGATTCACAAGCCCAAATTTCAGCAACAAATATAAACACCAAACAAGTCAAAATTTAATTAGAGACACGTCAATGGGGATATCTTTGGTGACAAGCTCAGTCAGTAATTATTCATCTGCATTGCTTTATTTAAAAGACGATACCAACTCACAAACTTTAAGTGACGTTCTGTTATTTTCAGATATCAATGCACCCAACTCTTGTTTCACGAGCTCTGGCGATGTTTGTGCTTCCCAATTTAGAGCAAATGGTGGTTCAGGAGATCTTTACAACAGCAATATTTATGGCGCTGCTATTGATAGAGCTCTTGTTTATGACGGCGTTGTCACATCTACCTACAGCCTCTATGAAGATCAAGTGACCATAGCGGGTGAGGTATACACCGATGCCACGTTTACCAATTTCACCAATGGCAGTAAGCGCATCATCTCCATGGTGGTCATTCCAATTGAAAATTTTGCTGCAAGCTTTAGCACTAACGATTATTTTTACCCTAACTTTATTCCAACCAGCTTATGGTCTGAAGGTGATGTTGGCATGGATTATTGCACAGGCTATGGGTATTCAAGCACGGACTGTAATACTACTTATGATTACGCCTACAATTTTTCTAGGGATGCTCTGAAGACTAATGCTTACATTGACACTAATAGATGGCTTAGCAGTTCAGATACTAATGAGATTCCTGAAGGTCAATCTCTGTGGTGGCAAGTGCTAAATCCAAGCGGTGTAGGTGTTGGTCTTTGGGCACAAATTTCCTTTCAAGATTCATACGATGGTGCTTCAGGCAGTACGACACGTGATGATCAAGACAGCTTATTAAACGTGATAATTTCAAACGTCGATTATCGTAAGAATGACACCACTCGATACTCAGCAGGAGATACTGGGCTGGGGATGGATGGTTATCACTACTGGTCTTATCAAGGTACGACCAATGTAGATAATGATAGTGAGGGAATTAATTACGGGCTTTCAGCTGTTGAATGTGCAACCTCCAACGATAGTGGCTGTTTTTGGGGGGATAGTTCAAATCTACCTAAAGGCGCCATGATTACATCTTCTGACCCTTACAAATCTGGTGATATGACTTTGAGTGTAAATTACAACTCCGATACTGATTCTTTCAGTACGGGGACTTTTAATATTGCAACTGCGACTCAATATGTGAAAACTGTTTCAAGTCCTCAAATATCTGCTTACTTAAATAATTTTAGATCTTCAGACTTTTACGCATCTTCCGCCTCAAGTTACAGCGGTTTTTTCAGTGGTATTTTAGAGTTTGACGTCAGCGGTGCAGGTAATTCACAACTTGCTCTCATGCGCTCCAGTAGCACACTTGCTGACTTTACGTTTGATACCACTAACGATGATGTACAAGTCGTGGCTCCGATGACCATCAGTGCAGCTCCATCCAATAACTATACGTCTACTTGGACTACCGTTGATACGGGCTCCATGACCCTTAAATTTGGGGATGCAACCAATGACACCGCTAAGTCTGCATACATCTCCAGTGAAGTATTCGGGGCTGAGATTCAAGACGATGGTTCTCAAGTTGATGGCACCTCAGGGGGTTCCCATAACTTAGCTGGAGTCATGGTTTCGTACAATACTCTGGATAAAGAAGATTCTGATCTATTCCATTCTGGCGGCAATGATTCAATGCCGAATACTGCTTATTCAACGTGGGGCTTTTGGGCGATGAGCTCAGTGGACATCTCTCCTAATTCAGGCACCCAAAACGCTTCGGTGCACTTGGGTTCTTGGGTAGCAGGTGATGAGGTCGATCAAAGCGATATTCCAACCTCTGGTTCGGCTTCGATGAGCGGAGCGGCGGTAATGAAAGTCGCATCGCGATATAACCAATCAGGGTCTAATTACGATGTTCATAAATACACCACTACAGCGGATGTCGCAGCTACCTTCAATTGGGGCGCGGCTAGTTATTCAGGACAATTTGACTTCACTAATTTTGACGACAAGAATGCTATCGTTGCCAACGCAGGCTTTACCTCATTTTCAGTCAATATCTCCGGTTCGGGAGCAACTTATTCCGGTTCGTTAGCCGACACCAACAACGGCTGGACTCGTGAGGCAATTATTGCTGGAGTGCTCTACGGAGCTAGCGGCTCGGCTCCGGACGAAAGCGGCGGACGTTTGGGCGTAAGCCTGAGCAAATCCGGCGTTTTAGGAACAACCGGCGCCAATGACTTCTATATGGCTGAAGGCATATATTTGATTGATTAATTAAAAAAATCAAAGAAAATAAGTTATCTAACCTGATAAAACCTAAAAATAAGGGAGAAAATGATTTTTATGTGGCAGAAGGAGTGTATTTAATCGACTAGGGAATCAGCCAGCTTGATGATAAATCATTGTCAAGCCACACGTGTTTCGCTCTCCTGTGACCGCTTCCTTTTAAATGCAGAAATTCAAGGGAATCAAACTGAAAGAGTACTACGCAAAAATTAGCGTAGCCTAATTCCAAATCTAAATTTTTCGCGTCGATATCAAACGCATTCGGATCATCTATAGATAATCCTGGTGCGTCGGCGACCGAGTAACATTCTTTGGACATTTCTCTGGTTTCCGCCCAAGCAGCTTCGGTGACCGCATCTTGGTGATGCACTTCAGCAGAGCCAAGCATCCTTAATTGAATTTTTATATTGGGGTCGTAGCCTTGCATCGTTGTTGCTGGATTAGCTTGTAATTCTTTTACTTTAGGTGAGCGCAAATCGGTATGGAACCGAATGATTCTGGAATCTTGGACGAAATCACGCAACACGACAGTGCGGGTTTGAATACCCTCTTCTGAATGACTTGAGATCACCGGCGTATGAAACAAATTTTTGGCGTTCCGGATGGCATCTTTTAAAATAGACTCAGCAGATTGCAACGTCTGCTCAAGCGAATCGTAGTGCGAAGGTAAGTCCGGCATAATGGTGGTAGTGTAGCCCAACATCAAAAAAAATGGATGCTAATCATATACTTGAAAGTTTAAACGAAGCTCAACAACAGGCGATTAAGTCTGATGCCAAGCAGTCGTTGATTTTAGCGGGCGCCGGTTCGGGTAAAACTCGGGTCATTACTCATAAAGTCGCATGGCTGTCGAGCATCCTCGATATCAATCCCATGTCGATCATGACGGTGACGTTTACCAACAAAGCGGCGCGTGAGATGCGCGGCCGAATCGAAGGGATTTTGGGTGAACAACTGCAAACCATGTGGTGCGGCACGTTTCACGGTTTGTTCCATCGTATGCTGAAGATGCATTGGCAAGAAGCAGGACTCATTAAAAGCTTTGCTATCTTGGATGGCGATGATCAACTGCGGGTTATCAAACGCGTTATGAAAGAAACGAACATCGATCTGGATCAATGGCCGCCCAGTCAAGTGCAATGGTTTATCAATAAACAAAAAGAAGAAGGGCATCGTAAAGCTAAAATCAGTTCGAATAATTCTTACCTCGAAGAGAAAATGGCGGAGATCTATGAAAGTTACCAAGCCGTTTGCGAAGCGGAAGGCTTGGTTGATTTTGCCGAGATTTTGTTGCGTTCCTATGAGCTTCTCAATAACAACGAAGGCCTCCGTGATCATTATCAAAGGCGGTTTGAGTACGTTCTGGTCGATGAGTTCCAAGATACCAACGAAATTCAGTACTTATTATTAAGACAAATAGTCGGTACCGACGGCTGCATCATGGTGGTTGGCGATGACGATCAAAGTATTTATTCATGGCGGGGAGCAAAAAGCGGGAACATCAAACGTTACACCAAAGATTTTCCTAAAGCCGATGTTATCAAGCTTGAGCAGAATTATCGGTCAACCAAAAACATTTTATCTGCCGCTAATTCGGTCATTAAAAATAACCCCAGCAGAATGGTTAAAGAATTATGGAGCAACAACGAAGAGGGAGAGATGGTGAAGGTTTACCGCGCCTTTAACGAAAGGGACGAAGCAAAGTTCATCGTCGATATTATTAAAGACTGGGTTAAAGAAGGCGGTTGTCTATCAGAATGCGCCATCATTTATCGCTCAAACGCTCAATCTCGATCTTTGGAAGACTCCATCTTGCGTGCCGAACTACCGTATCGAATTTACGGAGGCGTGCGCTTCTACGAAAGGGCAGAAATTAAAAACGCTCTTGCATATGCGCGCTTAGCTGTGGATCGAAATAACGACGCCGCCTTTGAACGAGTAATCAACGTTCCCACCAGAGGGATCGGCGCTAAAACGATGGACAATTTACGCGAGGCAGCAAGACAAGCGGGCTCGTCGTTATGGGAAGCAGCTGAAGAGATGGCTAAAGCTAATAGTTCCGGTCGTGCTGTTTCATCCTTTCAGAC
Organism: uncultured SAR86 cluster bacterium; assembly: GCA_902528485.1. Lineage (GTDB taxonomy): Bacteria > Pseudomonadota > Gammaproteobacteria > Magnimaribacterales > AG-339-G14 > CACNYO01. The sequence goes on along the minus strand of CABZTA010000010.1, from coordinate 25,122 downwards.
TTTCATTGATCTCATCATTAAGATCGCCACCCATAAAGACACCGAAGAATTAGGTTCTTTTTTCAGCGATTTAATTGAGGCGTCTGAGTTAAAAGAATTTCATGGCAAGGAGCCTGGAGAAAAAGGTCGATCGCGGGTTGAGAACTTAGAGGAGCTCATTACGGCAACCTCAAACTATTTTGGCATCGGCGAAGACGATACCGACGAAAGAACTACCTTAGAGTTATTTTTGGATCAAGCTGCTTTGGATGCCGGCGAAACCCAAGCCGATGAAAACGAAAAAGCCATTCAGCTGATGACCTTACATTCATCCAAAGGCTTAGAATTCCCATTGGTCTTTATCGCCGGTTGTGAGGAAGGTTTATTCCCACACCAACGCTCCATGGATGATGCCGGTCAGCTTGCTGAAGAGCGTCGCCTTTGTTACGTGGGGATGACGCGTGCAATGCAGCGCTTGTATATGACCCACGCTGAAGTCAGAAGTTTGTACGGGAGTGATTCTTTTAGTCCGGTGTCCAGATTTATCAAAGAGATTCCGGAAGAATTAAAGTATGAGATTCGACTGGCAGCGGAAAAAGAACACCAAGATTTAGGTTTTAAACCCAGAATTGTCGGCGGCACCGATGTAGCCGATACCCCTTTTGCTTTGGGGGATAGAGTGACTCATAACATGTTCGGCGAAGGCATCATTTTGAATTATGAAGGCCAAGGGGATAATGCTAGAGTGGAAGTCAATTTTGATGCGGGAGGCAGCAAATGGCTGGTAGTCAGTTACGCAAATTTGGAAAAAGTTTAATCGTTATTGTTGCGATGATGCTCTTTGCTTGCACTGACTCAGGCAGCGAAGCGGTCGGTGTGACCGATAATAAAGTTTACAAATGGCGCATGGTAACGACTTGGCCAAAAAATTATCCTGGCGTTGGCTTAGCTGCAGAAAATTTATCTCGTTACGTGGAAGAGATGAGCAACGGCCGTCTGCAGATTCAAGTTTACGGTAATGGTGAACTGGTGCCTGCTTTAGAGGTATTCGATGCTGTCTCTCGAGGCAGCGTACAACTGGGACACGGTGCCTCATATTATTGGGTCGGAAAAGTGCCTTCTTCTCAATTTTTTACAGCCCTCCCTTTTGGCATGAACGCCCAAGAGATGAACGCGTGGTTGCATTACGGCGGTGGCCTTGAGTTGTGGCAAAAAGCCTACGCTCCGTATAACTTACTGCCTTTGACTGGCGGTAACACCGGCGTGCAAATGGCAGGATGGTTTAACAAGGAAATCAATTCTTTGGAAGATATTAAAGGAGTGCGCATGCGTATCCCTGGATTAGCAGGGAAAGTTTTTACTCGAGCTGGCGGTGAATCGGTGTTGATGCCGGGCAGCGAAATCTTTACCAATCTACAAACGGGAGTCATCGATGCTGCCGAATGGATAGGACCTTACAACGATTTCACTTTTGGCCTTCATCAGGCAGCTAAATATTATTATTACCCCGGTTGGCATGAACCCGGTGCTGTGCTGGAAACCCTTGTGAATAAGGATGCTTTTGAGACTCTGCCAGCAGACTTACAGAGTATTTTGAAAGTTGCTGCCCGGGCTGTTAATCAAGACATGCTCGACGAGTATACGGCCAGAAACAATCAAGCCCTTGAAACTTTGGTTAACGACCATGACGTGCAACTTCGTAAACTGCCGGATGATGTTTTAAGAAGATTTAGAGAGATAACCAATGAGTTAGTTGATGAATTGGCTGCAGAGGATCCGTTATTTCGAGAAATTCGTGATTCCTTCACTGAGTTTCAAAAAAACGTCAGTAATTATCACGAGATATCTGAAAAAGCTGTTTATGAAATGCGTGATTTAGATTAAGTGTATTTTTTGACCAACCAAATCCCAATTAAAGTAGAAACCGAAAACCTCAAAAGATAAAGCAATAGTGCTGGCAAGGTATAGATGAATTCTATGTAAGCTCGAAAAAGACTGTTTAAGTTTTTGAACCATTCGATAACAGGAAAGAAAACGTTTAGATGAACTTGCAGATGCTCTTCAAAATTAATAGGCCCCACAACGAGTGCATGGAGCGCAAAAAATAACAGATAAAAATCACCCCAAATTAAAAAATACCCAAAACCTTTTAAAAAATTAGTCATCAGCCAAGCGTCTGACTTCTTTCCAGACCCTCAAAATGTTGCCGTTCATTATTTTCTTGATGTCTTCATCGGAGTAGCCGCGCACCAAGAGCTCTTTAATGAATTGCGGGTAAGTTGATACGTCTTCAAGGCCAACCGGCAATCGTGGGATGCCGTCATAATCAGAACCTATCCCAATATGATCGATCCCGACTAAATCGACGACTCTATCGACATGGTCAACCACATCGGCAATGGTCACTTTTAAGTCAGGGTTATTTCTAACGTCACGAATAAAGTAGTCACCAAAATTCAGTTGTAAGACGCCATCGTTTTTAGCCAATGCAATCATCATTTCATCGGACACGTTGCGCTCAAAGTCAGGAACGAAATGCCTTAACGAGGAATGCGTGGCTACCGTCGGCGCACTCGATAATTCAAGCACTTGGAAGAATGCTTCGTCAGAAACGTGAGAAATGTCAATCATCATTCCCAGGCGGTTCATTTCTTTGACGACTTCAACCCCAAAAGGACTCAGCCCATCCCATTGACGAGTTTCATCATAAGAAGAATCAGAAATATGATTACTTCTAGAATGTGTCAGCGTGATGTAACTGATCCCTTTATCGGCAAAATACTTAAGTCGTTCAAGTTTTCCTTCCAACGGACCACCGTTTTCCATACCGTATGCAATACCGACTTTTTTATTAAATGTGCTTTTATCAATATCCTCTGGCGATCTGACAAAATAAAAGAAACGATCATTCTCTTCGATAATGGCATTCATAAAATCGATTACCTTGTTGGCAGTATCGAATGCGACCCCGTTGGTTTCATCAACTGCCGGCACATAAATGGCAAAGAAGGGTACGTTCAAACCTCCTTCAAGTGCTCTCGGTAAATCAAAATGTATGCTGGTTCTTCTAGTGATGTCTTCAAATGAGCCAGTGTCCATCTGTTGTTTATATAAACGATAGGGCGTATCGATGTGCGTATCGATAATCGCATTTTCCAGACTCATTTCGATCGCCTTCCTTTCAAGCGACCGATCACAGCCAACCAACAAGATAAGTACCGATAAAACTAAAAAACTTATTACTTTCATGCCTTTAACTATAAATGATAGAGGGTAACTTAGTCACAATGTCTGGGAAGATGGCCATTAAGATCAATAAGCCAATTTGGATGGCAATAAAAGGTATCACTCCCTTATAGATCGATTCTGTTGCTATGCTCTCAGGCGCAATGCCGCGCAAATAAAAGAGTGCAAATCCAAACGGTGGCGTTAAAAACGACGTTTGCAGATTAACTGCTAGCATGATGCCTAGCCACAGCGGATCCGCGCCCATTGCCATCAACACCGGTCCGACAATCGGTACCACCACAAAGCTGATTTCGATGAAGTCTAAAATAAAGCCAAGCAGAAAGACCATCAGCATGACCAAAAGCATCGCGCCAAAAAGACCTCCTGGGATGGCATTGAAAATCTCATTGATGATCTCTTCGCCACCCAAACCTCTAAACACAAGAGAAAAAATAGATGCCCCGATAAGAATGAGAAAAACCATGGTGGTAATAAAAGCGGTTTGACGAGTTGCCTCTTTGAGCACGCCGCCAGAAAGCTTGCCGCTGCTCCAAGCAATCAACATTGCCCCTAATGCTCCAATGCCGGCTGCTTCCGTTGGCGAGGCAATACCGGAAATGATGGATCCCAAAACAATGAAGATCAGTGCAAAAGGTGGCAACAAAGATCTAACGAGTTTGGAAACTTCAAAGTCTTCTTGATCCTGTGTCTGCCCGTAGGAATTGACTTTGACAAAAAGCACAAAGTAAATCGCATAAGCCACAACAAGAATGAGGCCAGGCACAATGGCTGCAATAAAGAGATCACCTACCGAAATTGTCTTCGCGGCAAAATTCCCCAGACTTAATTGGGATTGCTGATAGGCGCTCGACAGCACGTCTCCTAAAATAACCAAAGCAATGGACGGTGGAATGATTTGTCCTAAGGTACCGGTCGCACAAATTAAGCCGGTGGATATTTCCTGCGGGTAACCGCGCTTCAACATGGCAGGTAATGAGATCAACCCCATGGCGATAACCGTAGCGCCGACGATGCCAGTGCTTGCAGCAAGGAGGGCTCCCACGATAACCACCGATAGACCCAATCCGCTTTTCATTCGACCAAAGAGCTTAGCCATTGAGGTCAATAGATCTTCAGCTACTTTAGATTTCTCCATGATGACGCCCATGAAGATAAAGAGCGGCACCGCAATCAAGGTTGCATTGGTCATGACTCCGTACAAACGATTAGGAATGGTTTCCAGCAGGTATAAATCAAAACCTCCAAACAAGGAAACGATGGTAGCGAAAATTAAAGAAACGCCAGCTAAAGTAAAAGCCACCGGAAATCCAGCTAAAAGAATTAAGCAAACGAGGGCAAATAATAATAAGGGCAACACTTATCGATCCTCAAAGTATTTCAATATCATGGCAGCACTTTGCATAATCAAAAGTATTGCAAAAACCAACAACATGGATTTCAAAACGTAAACGAAGGGCAAGCCTCCCGGTTCAGGCGAAATTTCTCCGATTGACCAAGAAAAACTAACGTAATCTATTGAAATAAGCAGAGTCAGCCATGCTATCGGTTGCACAAACAATAATTGACCTAAAAAGTTGATTAATTCCTTGCGCGGCTTATTCCAATTGCGATAAAAGATATCCACCCGCACGTGTTCGTCTTCACCCAATGCGTAGGCTGCACATAACAAAAAGAGAGATCCGTGCAGATAGATGGTCATTTCTTGTAAAGAAATGATTCCAATATTTAAAACGTAACGACAAAAAACCACGATTCCGGTCAAAATAATCATCGCAACCACAAACCAGGCAGCAAATTTACCTATAGCTGTAGGTAAAAAGGTTAGTACCGATTGAGATAAATGAATAATTTTTTTGCTCATTTAGGTAATTTTGATTAGAATTTTTCAGTGATTATTGTTCTTTCTCCAGCTAAAACATTGGATTACGAAACTCCAATGAACGGTGTTGATTATACCGTTGCCAATCATTTAAGTAAGTCTGCCGAACTTATCAAAACTCTAAAGTCTTTTGAAACTGAAGATATATCCAAATTAATGGGTTTAAGCAGCAACTTAGCGTTCTTGAATTTTGAGCGTTATCAGAGTTGGAAAAGGCCTATTAAACCGAGTGCGGATGCACGTCAAGCAGTGTTTGCTTTCCAAGGGGATGTTTATCAAGGCCTAGAAGCCGCAACTTTGAAAAAGGGAGATCTAAAATTTGCCCAAAAACATTTAAGAATACTTTCCGGTCTTTACGGCTTATTGAAACCTCTGGATTTAATGGCGCCGTATCGTTTGGAAATGGGCACCAAACTATCTACCAAAAAGCACGATGATTTATACGGTTTTTGGAAAGACACTCTTACTGCAGATATCAACGCCCAACTTGCTGAGCAAAAAGATTCGACGTTGATTAACCTAGCTTCGAACGAATACTTTAATGCTTTGAATAAAAAGGATATTGCAGGTGATATTGTCAGTCCTGTCTTTAAGGATTTCAAAAACGGTGATTATAAGATCATCAGTTTTTTTGCCAAAAAAGCTCGCGGCATGATGGCTAGGTATATCATTGATAACAAGGCTAACAATCCTGATGGATTAGCTACCTTCAATTACGGTGGTTATAAGTACAACGCGAAGCTTTCACAAGACAACGCGCCTACTTTTACAAGAAAAACTTCTTAACTTCCGGTTTCGTCGTATTTTTTGACGGCGACCATCTTCTCAAAAGAGGTTTCTCTTTTTTCCATTTTCGCTTGCATGGCTTCGCCCATATCTTTAGAACTCAACATAGCTCCACTCCAGAGGGCATTGTATTCAAGGCCATCCTTAACCGTATGGTCACGAGAGTAGTTCAGCACTTCTTTTAGACCATAAATAGCAACAGGAGATTTACTGGCGATCTCTTTGGCCATGGCATTTGCAGCTTCGAGCAGAGCTTCGTGCGAATCGTAAACTTCGTTCACTAAACCGCATTCTTTAGCTTCATCAGCCATCATCCTTCTGCCAGTATAGGCAAGATCACGAACTTTTCCTTCTGGGATCAAGCGAGGCAGTCTTTGCAGAGTTCCAACGTCAGCAGCCATACCAATGTTAATTTCTTGAATACAGAAAAAAGCATCTTTAGTACACAGTCTAATATCACAAGCCGTGATCATATCTAATGCTCCCCCTATACAGCCGCCTTGTATGGCAGCAATAACCGGCGCTCTGATACTTTCAATGTTTGTGATGTAACCTTGCAGCTCCTTAGCAACTCGATACATGACTTCACCAACCCTTGCATGATCAGGTTTCTTTTCAGGCGATATGTTATCAACTCCGTTGTTGAAGTTAGCTAAGTCCATGCCTGCGCAAAAGTGTTTCCCAGTTGAAGACATAACTACAGCTCTTAGGTCAGGATCACGATTTATCTCATTCAATATTTCTGGCAACTCAATCCAGAATTTTTTTGTCATAGTGTTAAACGATTCTCCCCTACAGAGCGTCATGTTTGCGACGTGACCCTCTTTTTCTAAAGTAAAACTTTCATAACTCATTACGAACCTCCGTTTTCAAGTTTTGCAATAGCTTCTGCTGCGATGCCTTCCAGTTCTTCAATTAATTCAAACTCTTTGTGATGCGGCAGAACTACTTTTCTGTTTTTCCCTATTCTTTTTAGTCCTGATGCAATATCTTTTAAATCTGTCAGAACGTCGTTTGTATTTTCCATAATGTGAAATTCAATAGACCATTGTAAAGTAATAGTTTATTGGAAAACAATTTTTAATGGATAAAGACATCATCAACAGCCTAGTATCAGAAGTACAGCATATTGCTGAGAACGCTGGAAACCTTATTATGACCTTTTTTGATGAATTAGCTGAAGAAGATATTGAATTCAAAGCTGATCAATCTCCAGTGACGTTAGCCGATAAGGAAGCCAATAAACAAATAGTTGATGAGTTGATTAATTTAGACGATACGATACCAATTATCTCAGAAGAAGGATTGGCTCAGAATTTAGATAACACTGATACTTTTTGGTTAGTCGATCCGTTAGATGGAACCAAAGAATTTATTAACGGATCACAAGAATTTACCGTCAACATTGCTCTAATAGATAAAGGTGAGCCTGTCCTGGGTGTCATTCATCAACCGCCAACCTCCATTACGACTTTTGGCAGCAAAGAGAGTGGTGCCTTTATTGCTGGAGATGATGAAAAGTTATCCACTAACTCACCTGACAAATCATGCATGCTTGCGGTTAGCAAACGCCACAGCTCAGGAGAAGAAACTAAGTTTGCGCTATTTCTTCAGGATAAATTTGATGAAATGAGAACCATTGGTCTTGGATCTTCATTAAAACTTAATGCGATTGCTCAAGGTTCAGCGCATATTTATTCCCGGTTTGGTAGAACTTTTCAGTGGGATATTGCCGCTGGACACGCTATTTTAAGGTCAGCAGGAGGAGAAGTAGTGGATTTGCAAGGAAAGCCAATTTCTTATAAAAACGACTCAAATCAGCCAATAAATGGATTTTTTGCCGTTTCAGATCTGGCCTATTGGAATGAAATAATCAATGAATTCAATAACTTATAAATCTTATATCTTTATTCTTATTTCTAATATTTTGTCTTTTTCGTAGAAGAGGGGTTAAAATTCCGCCTGTATGAGCAAAGAACTGCAACCAATGGATATTTCAGCACCAGGTCAGAACCTGGAGGCCTATCTTAATTCCATTCAAAACATAGCCATTCTCTCGCCGGCAGAGGAGCGCAAATTAGCAGAAGACCTTTATTACAGAGAAGATCTTGAGGCTGCAAGACAGCTCGTAATGGCGCATTTGAGATTTGTAGTTCATATCGCTCGAGGATATTCAGGGTACGGATTACCCCAAGCAGACCTTATCCAAGAAGGTAACGTTGGTTTGATGAAAGCCGTTAGAAAGTTCAATCCAGAGGTAGGCGTTAGATTGATTTCTTTTGCTGTACATTGGATTAAATCAGAAATACACGAATACGTTTTAAAAAATTGGAAAATAGTCAAAGTCGCTACCACAAAGGCTCAACGAAAATTATTTTTTAATCTAAGAAACAAAAAGAAGAATATTACTTGGTTAAATGAAGACGATGTCAAAATGATATCCAACGAACTGGGCGTCAAGGAAGATACGGTGCGGGAAATGGAGCAGAGAATGTCATCTCATGACGTTTCTTTTGATCCTTACTCTGCTGTTGATGGGGAAGAGGGAAATTCATACAGCCCAGCTGACTATTTAACCAATGAAGACTCGGACCCTATGGAGATCGTCGAGAAAGAGGATTATGCCAGAGATCAAATCAATCAACTTCAAAATGCAATATCTGATTTAGATGAGAGAAGCCAATTAATTCTTAAAGAGCGTTGGTTAACCGAAGATAAGCCTACTTTGCATGAATTGGCTGACAAGTATGGAATTAGCGCCGAACGAATTCGTCAAATCGAAAAGAAAGCCATGGAAAAGATCAGAACTCATATAAACTGATCTTATTCATGAAGAACATTCAAGTTAGCATTAACGCTGAATCAAAAGAAATACCCCATAACCTCAATATTCCTCAACTTCTTGATTTTTTAAAGCTTAAAGATGAATTACTCGTGGTTGAATTAAATGAACAAGTGGTTATGCGTGCTGATTGGGCAACCACTAGGGTTGGAGAAGGCGACAAACTAGAAATAGTTAAAGCTATCGGAGGAGGTTAATGTCTGATTCATTAAGAATTGGAGTTCGTGAATTTCAGTCACGCCTTATGGTTGGGACAGGAAAATATGCCAACGATCAATTAGCAATTGATGCTATTCGGGAATCCGGAGCTGACATCGTCACTATGGCTATACGAAGAGTAAACCTAGGCCAAAATAAAGACGAAAGTAATATTCTAGAACTAATCTCACCAAATGAATTCACCATCCTACCAAACACTGCGGGCTGTTACACAGCAGATGAATCCGTACGAACTTGTAAATTGGCCCGAGAATTACTAGGCGGCCATAGCTTGGTCAAATTAGAGGTGATTGGTGACAAAAATACCTTATTACCTGATATGCCTGAAACATTAAAGGCCGCAAAGGATCTCGTAAAAGAAGGTTTCGAGGTCATGGTCTATTGCACAGATGACTTTGATTATGCAGTTGCTTTAGAAGATGTGGGCTGTGTGGCTGTGATGCCTCTAGCTGCTCCCATAGGATCCGGAAGAGGAATTGAGAATCCTCATACAATTGAAGCAATTGTTAAAACAATCCAAGTTCCGGTAATTGTCGATGCTGGCATTGGAACTGCTTCTGATGCAACTTTGGCAATGGAGTTGGGTTGCGACGGAGTTTTATTGAACACTGCAATTGCAGGAGCACAAAATCCTGTGATAATGGCCGCTGCAATGCGACAAGCAGTCAAAGCAGGAAGATCTGCCTACCTTGCTGGTCGTATGCCTAAATCAGATCAAGCCTCAGCTAGTTCACCGATAGAAGGAGTCATTCACTCTTGAGATCCATAAGAAGCTTTGCTAAAGCAAGGTCGAGACTGTCTGTAAACCATAAAAAAATAATAAACCAAGAAAACGATTTTCTATTTTCGGAAAAAACTAAGTCGGCTTTCGAAAAAATATTACAAGTCTCAGAAAATAAGGTTCTTGAAATAGGTTTTGGTGAGGGAGATTCTCTTTTCGAGATGGCTGTTAATAATCCAGATATCCATTTTTTTGGCATAGAGGTTTATGAAACTGGAGTTGCAAGGACTTGCTTAAAAATCGAGGAGTCTGGTATTAAAAATTTAAAAATATACTTAGGCGATGCTGTTGACTTAATGCTAGATCAAGATATCGAAACTAAATTTGATTTGTTGCTGTTCCTTTTTCCAGATCCTTGGCATAAGAGAAAACACAATAAGAGACGACTCTTGAGCTCAGGTAATCTAAAAAAATTCAGAACTTATCTTTCGAAAGAAGGGTTCATTTTTTTTCGTACTGATTGGCAAGAATACGCAGACTCAGTTAAAAAAATTTGCAACGATCAGAAAGTAGAATTTCAAAAATTAGATAAGTCACCTTTAGTGAATCGGCTAACTCATACTAAGTATCAAAGAAAGGGAATTAGAGCAGGGAGATCTATTTCAACTTTTCTCTTTAAGTAGTTTTGCTAAAAGAATCTTTGTTGCTTTAGCTCTGTGACTGTTTTTGTTTTTATAGTCTTTGCCTAATTCGGCAAGGGTTTTATTTTCATCAGAGATGAAAAAAATAGGATCATAACCAAAACCATCTTTACCACGAGAATTTTTAGCTATCTCACCTTCAAGTCTGCCCTCTGCCGAAAAGGGAATTTCATTCGAATTGGGATCGAAGAACACCAGGCAGGCAACAAAGGCAGCATTTCTTTGAGATTGGTTTCTCAAAGAATTCAATAATTTTAAATTATTTTCAGCATCGCTCGCGTTTCCACCGGCGTAACGAGCAGATTTTATTCCTGGAGCACCATTTAAAAAATCTACACAAAGACCTGAGTCATCCGCTATTGTTGGATATCCAGAAATTGTTGCCGCATGCTTTGCTTTAATTAACGCGTTCTCATAGAAAGTAGATCCGTCTTCGATTGGACTATCAATTCCTAAATCTTGCAGAGAATAAAACTCCCAATCCAACGGCGCTAACAAGCTTTCAAATTCTTTTAGTTTTCCTTGATTAGAGGTAGCTATAACAACTTTCAATTCCTGGCCTTAACCCTATACAAAGCAATTTCGGTTAAGAGATTAGGAGCGGCTTTCATAAATGTTTGCTCTTGCCCATCAAAACTCAAAAGTCGTCTCTCAAGAATTTCAGCTCCATGAGCAACACACAATCTTTCAAAATCCTTCAGAGAACACAAGTGTATGTTTGGTGTTGAATACCAGTCGTGAGGAAGGGCAGAAGATACTGGCATCGTACCTCCTAAAATAAGCTGTAAGCGACATCGCCAATTTGCAAAGTTGGGAATACTGATAATAGCCTCTTTACCTATTCTTGTAATTTCTTCCAACGCAACCTCAGGCTTTCTTAATGCTTGAATCGATTGACTCATAATAACAGCATCAAAACTTTGATCTTGAAAGTTACTTAGGCCTGAATCAATATCTTGATCGACAACGTTTACGTCTTTTTGCAAACAATCTTGAATTTTCTGATGATCTATTTCTAAACCTAAGCCTCTTACTTGATTATTTTTTCTTAAAAAAGCTAACAAGGAGCCGTCACCGCATCCTAAATCAAGGACTCTGGCTTCGGGCTGAATAAAATTACCGATTAATTTATTCATTTTTCTCTAAGAAAGTCTGTACTGCGTTATCGTATGTTTCGCTTGGCATTAAGAAAGCATCGTGACCATGCGGGGAATCAATCTCTAAAAAGGAAACGTCTTTTTTTGCTTCGATAAAAGCATTGGCTAACTCCCTCGATCTTTCGGGCGAGAATCGCCAGTCTGATGAAAAGGCTATGAGAAGAGTTTTTGCAGTCACTGTTTTCAAAGTCTTAGATAAATCACCCTCATAAGCCTCAGCAGGATCAAAATAATCTAAAACCTTAGTCATGAGCAAATAAGTGTGTGCATCAAATCTATTTGAAAAACTCTCACCTTGATATCTAAGATAGCTTTCAACTTCGAACTCGACATCGTAAGAGAAATTGACTTCGTCTTTTTTCATATCTCGCCCAAATTTTTCACGCATGGCATCATCTGAAAGATAAGTAATATGACCAAGCATTCTTGCAAGCCCCAAACCAGTTTTCGGAAGCTTATCCTCAGAGTTGTAGTTAGGATCAGCTAAGATCGCTTGTCTGGCGATTTCATTAAAAGCAATATTTTGAGCGCTCAATTTAGCTGCCGCAGCTATTACAACAATTTTTTTGACAAGGTCGGGGTAGTCTATTGACCACTGTAAAGCCTGCATACCACCAAGACTGCCACCAATAACAGCATACCAATAGGGCAGCCCTAGATGAGTACGCAACAAATTTTGGCTTTTGACCCAGTCGCCAACCGTCACCATTGGAAAAGAGGAGCCATAAGCTAAATTATTTTCTGGATTAATGGAATTTGGGCCAGTGCTTCCGTGGCAACCACCTAAATTATTACAGCCAACGATGAAATATTTATTTGTATCAAAAGCCTTATTAGGACCGACCATATCATCCCACCAACCTTTTTTATCTTCTTCATTCAGCCCTGCTACGTGATGATTACCACTGAGAGCATGACAAATAAGAATAGCGTTATCTTTAGCTTCATTTAATTCACCGTAGGTTTGATAAACCATTTCAAATCCTTGGAGGGTTTTGCCAGATTTCAAGGCAAAAGTATCTTTATGAATAAACCTTTTTGTTTCAACTTGACCTAGTGAATTGCTTGACATTAGATGAACCGAGGTAATTCTAAGTTTGCTCCTAAAGTTAGTAAGACCCTATCAATCTGTATAAGAAGAAAAAATACAATGATCGGTGAAAAGTCTATTCCTGAGAATGAAGCAAACCTTTGAAAAGGCGACAGCAAAGGCTGCGTAAGACCATGACATATATTCAAAAAGGAATTATTTGACATGGGCGCTAGCCAGCTGGCAAATATTGATATAAATAAACTATATCTGATTATTTGTGAGGCCATATATAAAGATCCAATAGCCGCCCAAGATAAAGCATCTAGAGTGTCAAATATTTGATCGGCACTGAAAATCAAATTGAACAGACCAAACTTTGCCAAGATCACTAAGGCCAATGCAGACAAATCTATCCCAAACAAAATTGGTAAAACATACCTCAAAGGTTTTAGAAAAGGTTCTAAGTACTTAAAAGAATTCGAAATGATTGGATTATTAAAACTCAGTTGAAACAATCTAAAGAGCACGTAAAGCAAAAAAATAGCTGAAAAGAAATTTACCAAAGCTATAAGAAAAAAATTATTTGCCATTTCAGTCGTTTAGTTTCTTTGATTTTTCAATTGCGTTATTGATTGCTTGTGAAATGATCTCATTTATTCCAGCAGACTTCATTGTATTTAAAGCTTCTTCTGTGACTCCTTTTCTTGAGGCAACTTTATTTTGAACTTCAGCAAACCCAGCTGATTCATTTTCTTGAAGTAATTCCCCAGCAGTAAACATAACTGATGCCAGCTCTTTATCGGGCATGGATAAACCATTATCTGCAGCAAGCTTGCTCATAGTTTCTGCAACAAGAGCAAAATAAGCTGGCCCAGCGCCGTAAATGGCAGTGAATGCATCAATGTCTTTCTCTTCTAATACGTAAGAATTTCCGAGTTTAGAAATAATCACTTCAGTTTGATCAACCAATGCCTTATCTTCCATTTCAGAAATAGCAATGGGTCCGTTTTTGAAGCCTATTCCAAGAGAAGGCATAGTTCTTACGATATTTTTGTAGCCTCCAGCTAGTTCGACAAGCTTACTTCTTGAGATGCCAGCGACAAATGAGATTACTAACTGGTTCTGTAATTGTGCGGAAATTAAAGAAAGAACTTCTGCAGTTACGTTGGGCTTTACTGCAATAAATATTACGTCACATTTTTTTGCTAAATCGATAGTGTCCAACTTTTCTGCCAATAAGTTTTCAGCTGCTTGATTGATTGAAAGGTTTGAATAAAAGATATTGTAAGTATCTGACAAGGTTTTAATTGCCTGCAAAGCTAAGTTTCCGCATCCTATGAAGCCTATGTTTTGTTTACTCATCGTTTACCAAATATCGATTCACCAACTCTAATCATGGTCGATCCATGCTTAATGCCCATCTCAAAGTCCTGCGAGGTTCCCAAAGAAAGCTCATCAGCAGGAGAGTAATGATTTTTGAGTCGATCGCTAAGCACATTCATTTTCTCATATTCTTTTTCATTAATCTTTCCATCTGCAGCAGGGGAGGGAAGTGCCATCAATCCTTTAAGATCCAAACATTTCGATTCAATCACCATCTCTGCTAAAGGCATGAGGTCGTTTGCATTAATGCCAGATTTGCTCACTTCTTCGCTGACATTAACTTGAATTAAAACTTTTAGATTTTTTTCAGCAGCATCCAGAGCAGTCACTATTTTTGCTCTATCAATTGTATGCACCCAAGAAAAATATTGAGCAATCTGAGAACTTTTTTTTGATTGAATGTTGCCAATAAAATGCCAATCTATTTCTTTTGAATTTATAGATGAAATTTTTTCAATCGATTCTTGTAAATAATTTTCGCCAAAGTTGGTTAATCCAAAATGATGAGCTGTTGCAATTAAATCCATGCTTTTCTTCTTTGAAACTGCAATTAATTTTATCTCTTCTACAGATCTGCTTGCTTGGGTAGCAGCAGACTTTATTTTGTCATTTATTCTTGCAATGTTTTCTGAAATATCCATTACATTTTTTCAGGCGCACCAATACCTAAAATACTTAATCCATCTTTAATGACTGCCTGAGTTGCTAATGACAGTGCTATTCTTGCATTTCTTGATCCATCGTCTTTGTCTATGATCGGATGAGAGTTATAAAATGAATGAAAGATCGCTGCTAAGTCTCTTAGGTAGAAGCATAAAGAATGTATTTCTCTTTTATCAAAACATCGCTCAAGGGTTAGTTGGTAACTGTTGATCTGTGACACAAGCTCATTTTCTTTAGCTGAAGACAAAGAAGATAGAGCTTTAGAGCCTTCTTTATGAGAATAATTAAATCCTCTTTCTTGCAACTCTTTCATCAAGCTGCAGATTCGAGCATTAGCATATTGAATATAGTAAACGGGATTATCTTTATTTTTCTTTTTAGCAAGCTCTATATCAAACTCAAGCGTTTGATCCGACCTTCTCTCTAGGAAGAAATACCTAACAGCATCTACACCTACTTCATCGATCAGTTTCTTTAAACTCACAAACTCTCCTGATCTTGTGGACATAGAAACTTTATTCTTCCCTCTAATCAAAGAAACGAACTGTATAAAAATCGTTTTAAGTTTTTTGCTTTCATAGCCCAAACCTTTTAAGGATGCATTTATTCTGGGCAGATAACCATGATGATCAGATCCCCATAGATTTATCATTTCGTCAAACTTTCTATCAAATTTATTTTTATGGTAAACAAGATCAGAGGCAAAATAAGTAGGTGCTTCATTCTCTCTAATTAAAACCCTATCTTTTTCATCTCCAAAATCTGTTGATCTATACCAAATAGCTCCATCTTTATCGTAACTGAGACCTTTCTTGCTGAGATAATCTAAAGTTTTATGAAATTCTGACTTTTTAGAGTCTTTAAAAAGACTTGATTCGAAAAAGAAATCATCATGGAACGTATTAAATTCTTTTAAGTCAGTCATGATGCCATCTAAAATTTTTGTGAGTGCAAATTTTCCTAATTCTTTAAAATCAGACAATTCTTTCTTTACCAAAACGAGCCAGTCATCAAAATTTGTTGGGAGTTTTTCTGGAAGAGCAAACTTATATTTATTTTTTTCATTTTTTTTCAAATCACTTGCAAGAGTTTTCAAATAATCTCCTTGATAACACTCCTTTGGTAATTTAATTCTTTCTCCGTCAAGAGAAAGATAATTGAGCAATAGACTTAGACCAAGGGTCTCTATCTGTAAACCTTGATCATTTACGTAATATTCTTGTTTGACTTCGCTCCCAGCTCTGGATAAAAGATTTGATAAAGCTGAGCCCAAAGCAGCTCCTCTTCCGTGACCAATATGAATAGGTCCGGTTGGATTACTTGAAACATATTCAATTAATATCCTCTGTTTGACTTTGCCTTGGATGAGCAATGGCTCTTTTTGTTCTAAGCATTGTTCAATGAAATTAAATTTTTGCTCAGAGGAAAGATAAAAGTTTAAGAAGCCTGCTCCTGCAATCTCGATTTTTGTTATCCAGTCCTCTTTAGTAAGGTTTTCAATTAATCGTTCAGCAATTTCTCTAGGGTTATCATCAGATTTTGCGGCAAGTTTCATGCAAATATTTGAAGTCCAATCTCCAAACTCAAGGGTTTTGGGCTCAAAAACTTCAATTTGAGATGCTCTCGTGACACCTTTAAGATTTGAAGCTTTAATTTCTTGAAAAAGAAGCTTTTGGATATCTTCTTTCAATCTTTTACTCTGCTTTGGTATTCACAAGTTCTAGTATCAATTTTTAGTAAATCTCCAATTTCAATAAACAATGGGACTTTCACTTCTATCCCATTTTTGAGAATTGCTGGTTTTGTTGCACCTGTAGCAGTGTCTCCTTTAAATCCAGGCTCAGTTTCAGTCACTTCCATTTCAACAAATGTATCTAGCTCAACAGAAAGTGGTGAGCCTTCGAATAGTAAGACTTCATAAGATTCACCTTCTTCCATCCACTGAATTGAGTCGCCAAGGTCTCTTTTTGAAAAACTTTCTTGATCGAAGCTGTTATTATTCATCATTACAATTTCTTCGCCGCTCTCGTACAAAAACTGCATGGGTATGTTCTCAAGATCGGCTCTTTCTAGAGATTCTCCAGTTTTATAAGTTTTTTCCCAGACTCTATTGGATTTTAAATTTTTAAACTTCACTCGCATAACCGCTTGCCCCTTGCCAGGTTTGTGAAATTCATGATCAAGGATTTCGCAAGGATCACCTTCAACGATAAGTTTAAGTCCATTTTTGAACTCATTTGTACTAACAGAAGCCATGATGAATTTTACATTAGAGTGGCAAATAATTTCATAGATAGATGTTGATTTTTTATATGAATTCTAATAAAAGAAAAACTAATAAGTTTGTTGCTTTGATAAGTTATTCTTACTAAAGTAGTTAGACAAAAAAATCCGCCCGGCAAAAATTTGAATTAATTTTTGTTGGCTTTGTTATAGGGAGATTAAATGTTTAATAAAACAGTTAAAAAGCTAAATATCACTGTCTTTATTATTGCTTGTTCTTTTTCAGGGGCAATCTTTGCTCAGCTTCAACCGGTTCTTCAAGTTAATGATGAAAGAACCGACAGAGCTTCGACTTCTCAAACTGCTATTGATGGTTTTCAAGATAACACAGACAAACTATCAGCTGAATACAAAATAGTAAGCAAGCAAATTGAAGGGCTTAAGGTGTATAACGCTCAAAAAAGGAAACAAATAAAAAGACAAATAGAAAGGATGGAAGAAATTGAAACAACCATGAAGGATGCATCGGTTCTGCAAAGACAAATTCCACCGTTATCAAGAAGAATGTATGAAGGATTAAAAAGTTTCATTTCTCTAGACTTGCCATTTAGGCTTGGGGAAAGAGAGGAAAGACTATCATTTATTCAAAAAGCCTTAGATAATCCAACCGTTTCACCTGCGGAACAATTAAGACAAGTTCTCGAAGGTTATACAGTCGAGTCTGAGTATGGAATGAAAATGGATACCTACAAAGACACAATCACTATTGATGGCCAAGATCGAGAAGTAAATATTCTCAGAGTCGGTAGGTTAGTTTTAGCTTACCAAACTTCTGATCTTGACCAGACCGGAGTATGGAACAAAGAAACAAATACTTGGGAAGAACTACCATCTAGATACAGAAATCCTGTAAAAAACGGTATTCGAATAGCTCAAAAACTTCAAACAGTTAACATCTTAGAGATGCCAATACCTGCAGCTGGGGTGGTCCAATGAAAAAATTATTATTGATATTTTTTGTCGGGTTATTCTTAAACCCTATCTTTTCTCAAGAAGAAGAGAAGCCAGAATCAATGGCTTCTTCTCTTGACGAGCTATTAGAACTTGTAAAACAAGGAAAGTTTGCTGAATCAGAAGAAGCATCTGAAAGAGAAGATAGATTCAGGACGGAGCGTAATAGACAGCAGAAACTCTTAACTGATGCTAAAGCTGAAAGAGCTCGATTGGAGAGAATAGCTGAAGAACTTGAGGCACAGTTTGAAGCTAACGATGCAAAACTAGTAGTTCTTGAAGAGCAACTTAAGGAAAGACTTGGCTCTCTTTACGAAATGTTTGGCCATCTTCAAAGTACTGCTAGCGATTCACTTGCTAGATTTGAAGAATCTATAACAGCTGCTCAATTTGGTAAGGATAGAGAACTATTCTTATCTGATTTAGCCAAAAAAATGAGTGAGGGTGTATCTTTGGCATCAATTCCTGAATTGGAAAGACTTTGGTTTGAGCTATTAAGAGAGCTTGAAGCATCTGGATCAGTAGAAAAATTCAATGCAACTGTTGTTGATAATAATGGTAACGCATCCGAAGAGGACGTGGTCAGAGTTGGAACTTTTAATGCAGTAGCCGAAGGAAGTTATTTAAGTTATTTGAAAACAAGAGGAGCATATGAGGTTCTTCCTAGACAACCTGCCAGATACACTGGCGGAACTTATGACTTATTTGATGAAAGTGCAGGATTTGTGCAATTTGGGGTCGACCCGACTGGACCTCAAGGAGGTACTTTACTTTCTAACTTAATAACTCTTCCAACTTTCAGCGAAAAAATTGCTCAAGGACGATTTGTCGGATATTTGATCCTTATCTTATTGGCAATATCTGCAGCAGTATTCATTTGGCGTTTTTATATCCTTTATGTAGTTAGAAGAGGAGTAAATGCAGAAGCAGCAGGTAAGGGTTCAGGAAATAATGCCTTATCAAGAGTTATGAAAGTAGCTGAAGAAGCAAAAGATGCAGATACAGAAACTCTCGAACTTAAGATGGCTGAACAAATTCTCGCAGAAAGACCCGCGATAGAGGCTTACATTTGGGTAGTTAAATTAATTGCTGCAGTAGCTCCGCTTCTAGGATTATTTGGAACGATCATCGGAATGATTAATACCTTCCAGGCAATTACTTTGTTTGGAACGGGTGATCCAAAAACTATGGCAAGCGGTATTTCAGAAGCACTTGTCACAACTTGGTTAGGTTTGATGTGTGCTATACCATCGGTATTCATGGCAGCAATCCTTGCTAATTACTCCAAAGGTATCTTGTCTATCATTGAGGAACAAAGCACTGGAATGGTTGCCGCAAGATCAGAAGGTAAAGCTTAGCGATAAGATATGAGTTGGTTTTACGATCTTCAAGACCTTCTTTTCGAGTTTTTAGAAAAAGGAGGTCCCGTAGTTCTCCTTATAGGAGTCCTGATCATGGTTATGTGGATTCTTATTTTTGAAAGATTATGGTTTTTTAGATTTTCAAAACCACATCTTATTCAAGATGCCCGTGAGCAGTGGGATCAAGTAAGGTCAGAAAATGGTGGCCCCGGAAGAAAATCTTGGGAAGGTCATATGATAAGAAGTATGCTTATTTCTCAAGCAAGCTCATCAATAAATTCAAACATAGATTTGATAAAAGTATGCACCGCTGTTGCTCCTTTATTTGGACTATTTGGAACAATAACTGGAATGATGGAAGTATTCCATATCCTTGCTGTTACAGGAGGCGGTGATGCTAAAGCTATGGCAGGAGGTGTTGCAAGATCTACAATACCTGCAATGGCAGGTTTATTCGCTTCTATTCCTGCTTTATTGGCTTTGAGATCAATTGACCAAGCAGCTAAAAAGAATATTGAGATTCTTACAGAAAGGTTAACTTACGATAAAAAATTTGATGTAATTTAAAGAGGATAACTTATGAGAAGAGCACCTATAAGCCAGGCCGTAGCAGAAGAAGAAGAAATTAATATCACACCGATGTTAGATGTAGTATTTATTCTGCTAATTTTCTTTATCGTTACAGCAAACTTTATTAAGGAACCTGGTCTAGAAGTAAACAGGCCGGATTCAGAAACAGCTGAGCCAACGGAAAATGCAGCAATTTTAATTGCTGTTGGTAACGCTGGCGAAATATACATGGATGGTCGGAGGATTGATAAACGTCAGGTAAAAGCAAATGTTGTAAGGCTGTTAGCGGAAAATCCTCAAGGATCTGTCGTTATCCAAGCTGACGAAAAAGCAACGGCTGACACAATTATGGCTGTAATGGATGGCGCGAGGGAAGCCGGAGTCTATAACATCTCGCTTGCATCGGAACCTCAATTTTAATTATGGCGATCGGTTTAAACAAAGGCGATTATCAGAAATACGGTCTCATTGCTGCCGGCGGGACTGCTTTTGCAATTTTTTCTCTACTATTTATGGCAGCTTTAATAGCAACCGGAGATGTTTCGCTTGACGATATCAATACTAGAAAGATAGCTGATTTTCTTATGCCAGAAAGGGAGCTTGAGTTAATGGATGATTCTATGGAAAGACCTGAAGAGCAGGAACCTCCCCCAGACATGCTGCCCCCTGATGTTGAAATGGATACTATGGAAGATTTATCTGGAAACATAGCACCTAAGTTTAATTTTAAAGCCAGAAGACAAGGGGTTTTCGCTGATGGAGCGTATGTTCCGATCTTTCAAATTCCTCCTCAGTATCCAAGAAGAGCAGCTGAGAGAGGCATCGAGGGTTGCGTTGTCGTTGAATACACTGTTACAACGATGGGGACTGTCAGAGATCCTGAAGTTATAGCAGCCAAACCTTCGGGAATATTCAATAGTTCGGCAAAAAGAGCTGCGTTAAAATACAAATATAAACCAATGATAAGAGATGGTGTCGCAGTGGAGGTTCCTGGAGTAAAACAAAGAATAACGTTTATTTTAGAGGGAGAAGGTAAAGGACCTGATTATGTCCCGCAAAATTGTTTAGAAATGTATTGATATGTTTAAGTTTTTTTTAGCAACTTTATTATGTTTTGTTTCTTTTTATGCATTTGTTCAAGAAGAACAACCAAAAGAGAAACAGATACTTTTTCCTGAATACAAACTTGAAGATTGTCTAAAGAGTCTTGATATCAAGAAAACCAGCAAGAGAAGATCTGCCAAAACTTTAAGCAGGTCTGTTCAAAGAATAATGGCAGATGTTTTTCCTCTGCTAGAGGAGGATCAATGGGATGAAGCTCTTTTACTGTTGGATCAAATCAAAGGTCTAGATAAAGCAACCGACACTGATTTGGCGCAAATGTGGTATTACTATGCCTATGTTCATTTTTCTCAAGATAACTTAAGACTTGCTAAATATGACTATCAACAATTTCTAGCAATTCCTGATACTGATCCGAGATTGAAGGCTGGAGTAATCTTCAGTCTTGCTCAAATTGCTTATTCAAGCGAGGACTATAGAGAGACGATCAAACGTTTAAAAGAATGGTTAGCGTTGGAGGAAGCACCTAGCTCAACTGGTTTTGACATCATGGCTGCAGCTCATTGGCAACTTAAGGAAAAGAAACTAGCTTTAAAAAACGCAGAGACTGCTATGTGTATTTCCAAAGCTAATCAAAAAATTCCGAGAGAGGGAACATACAACCTTCTAGTAGCTTTATACAATGAAGTTGAAGATACATTATCAATGTTATCTCTATACGAAGAGTTAGTAGGGTTTTACCCCAAAAAAAGATATTGGGTTCAGCTTTCGGGAATTTACGGTGAATTGAAAGAAGAATCCAAACAATTGGGAGCTTTAGAGGCAGCTCACGATCAAAGACTTCTTGACAAAGAAAACGAGTATGTTGTTTTGTATCAGCTTTTAATGAGAGCCGAGGCACCTTACAAAGCAGCAAAAGTTATTGATTATGGAATCAGAGAAGAATTCGTTGAAGAAAATGAAAAGCATCTTAAATACCTAGCTCAAGCATGGCATTTATCGCAGGAGCTAGACAAGGCAGAACCTGTATATAAGAAGGCTGCTGAAAAAGCAAAAGATGGGGAATTGTTTGTCTTTTTAGGCCAGATATATCTTGCGACTGATAGACTGGATCTAGCTTCTGAAAGTTTAAAGAAAGGTCTTGAAAAAGGAAAACTGAAAGATCCCGTGTCAGTAAATATCTTGCTAGGCCAAGTTGCCTATGAACAGCAAAAATTCGATGAGGCAACAACATTCTTTAGAAAATCTCTTGATAAAGTGAGTGATGTGAAAGGTAAAAACGAAGAAGATACTTTTAAAAAACAGGATAAGCTCAGAAATCAAGCCTTAAAGTGGCTTACTTATACTGAGAATGAAAGAGAGAGAGTTAGGATTCTTAACTTAAGAAGAAAAGATTTAGAAGAAAACGTCTAAGAGTTTTTCACGTATTTAATCAAGGCGCAGTTTATTTCAGAGCCTTCGTCAAAAAAGTCTTCTCTTTCGACTTCCTTCCAGGTTTCCCAATTAAAATCAGGCAAACTCACATCTCCCTCTACCTCAACATCAACTTTAGTCAGGTAAAGTGTATCCGCAAACGTTTCTCCAGCTTTATATATCGCGTAACCACCAATCAAAAAAATATCCTTTTCTGGAAATTTTTCCTTTGATATATTTATAGCCTCATCCAATGTGTTAGCAATCAGGCATTTCTCTATCGATTTCAAAGTGGCTGATACGATAATGTTTTCTCTATTTGGAAGGGCCTTTCCAATCGATAAAAAGGTATTTCTACCCATTATCACAACAGAATTACTTGTAATTTTTCTAAATCTTTTTAAGTCTTCAGATATTTGCCAAGGAAGAGATCCATCCTTGCCGATGTAACCATTTTTTGAAACGGCGACAATTAGACATAATTTCATCAGACGGCTATGGGAGCTGAAATTGCAGGATGTGGATCGTATTCTTTTATTTTAAAATCGCCATAAGAAAAATCAAAAAGATCTTTAACATCTTTATTTATTTCAAGGGTCGGAAGTTTTTTTGGTTCTCTCTCAAGTTGCAATTTAGCTTGATCAATATGATTATGATAAAGATGCGCATCACCAAGCGTCAAAATAAATTCCTTAGGCTTTAAGTTACAAACTTGAGCAATCATCATTGTCAAAAGAGCGTAAGAAGCTATATTGAAAGGTACTCCAAGAAAAACATCCGCACTTCTTTGATAAAGTTGACATGATATTTTTCCATCAGCTACATAAAATTGAAACAGTATATGACAGGGCGGTAACGCCATTTCATCGATAAGAGATACATTCCATGCACTAACTATATGACGCCTGGAATTTGGATTATTTTTTATGCTTTCTACAACTTTTGTTAATTGATCAATTTTTTTGCCGTCATGTGTTGGCCAAGATCTCCATTGCGATCCATAAACTGGACCGAGTTCTCCTTCTTCATCTGCCCACTCATCCCAAATTGTTACCTTATTATCTTTTAAAAACTTTATATTAGTATCTCCTTTAATAAACCAGAGCAACTCGTAAATGATAGATTTTAGATGCACCTTTTTAGTTGTTAATAAAGGGAAACTATTTTCTAAATCAAACCTTAATTGTTCTCCAAAGATGCTTCTTGTTCCTGTGCCAGTTCGATCTTCTCTATCAAATCCCTCGCTGATAATTTTTTCTACTAAACTTAAATAATTTCTCATGAAGTTTTTTTCCTATAAGCAAAGATAATTAAAAATATACCTATAATCAACATAGGTAAACTTAAAAGCTGACCTCTCGTAAACATATTAAATAAATCGAACCCTATGTGTGCATCTGGTGTTCTAAAATTTTCTGTAAAAATTCTCATAATTGCATAGCCGCTTAAAAATAAACCAGCTATAGACCATCTAGGAGGATTAGTCTGTGCAAATAAATAAAGCAATATAAATAAGATAACCCCTTCACTAAATGCCTGATATAACTGAGAAGGATGTCTTAAAAGTCCTTCTGGATCATTTGAAAAAATCAATCCCCAAGAAGCTTCTGTTGGCCTTCCCAATAATTCCCCGCCCATAAAATTTCCTATCCTGACTGATCCTAGGCCGATAGGAAAGCAGATCGCATAATGCTCCATAACATCAGAGAACTTTAACTTGAACTTTCTTCCGAATAAGTAGAAAGAAAATAGCACTCCTATTAAACCTCCGTGAAAAGATAGACCACCTTCCCAAATTCTTATGATTGATAGCGGATCATAAATTAACTGCTCAGGAGCATAAAAGATCATATAGCCAAATCTGCCTCCTAAAATTGCTCCTAATATTCCATATGTTAAATAGTCTTCGGCCTGGATTGGGGTTAATCGTTTACTTACTCTGCTGATTTTTTTCGCAGCAAAATTTACTCCTAAAATTGCAACTAACCAAGAGATGCCATACCAATAAACAGGCCACCATCCGACTATTGGGATCGGGATATAAAAAGCAACCGGGTCAATATTAATGATCATAAAAAAGTAGAGTAGAAGACCCTAAATGCAGCAATGATTACTAAAATTGCAAAAGCTTTTTTGAGAATATCGCCTTGAGTATTCGTAGATAAATTTGCCCCAACACGAGCGAAATAAATACTACTCAGTCCAACAACTAAAATAGCGGGATAGAAAGCTGCCCCGATAAGATAATCTACTTCTTTTGCAGCTTCTGGAATGAATAAAAAAACTGCCACTGAGCTTGATAAGGCAAAAGAAAATCCCATCACTGAAGATGTGCCAATAGCTTTGTGCATAGATAATCCTCTGTATTTAAAGTAGGGAATCATCAAAATTCCTCCTCCAATTCCTACAATAGAGGTTAAAGAGGCTATCGCGGAAATGACAAGTATTAGTTCTACTTTATTTATTTGCTTTGAACTTTGCTTAGGAGAAATATCAAAAATTAATTGTAAGGCAGCCAAAGTTAGTGAAACAGCAATTATAATTTGCAAGGTTGTACTTTCGAAAAAAAACGAAATATATCTTCCCAAGAATGCAAATAGCAATCCCACTAAGAAAACAATTCTTAAAATTTCTGTGTCCACATTACCGTTTTTATAGTGTGTTCTAGCGGCATTAGGAATAACTAAAGCCATGGTCGTCATGGAAGTTCCTGTCGCTAAAAATGGGATAATTTCTTTTGGAAAGTCTAAAAATTCAAATAAGAAAATATAAGCTGGTACCAGCACGATGCCGGATCCAATTCCAAAGAAACCTGAAAGTAGCCCTGCAAAGATACCTAGAAATAAGAGAGCTATAGTTATTTCAATCAT
>CABZTA010000009.1 GCA_902528485.1 uncultured SAR86 cluster bacterium | reverse complement strand
CTTAAATTTAAACCTTCAGAACCAAAAAATATTGAATATCTTGAGAGATTAGTTGAGAAACATAAGAATCCAATAATCCTCTTGCTTGACCACATCACCGATCCAAATAATTTAGGTTCAATTCTTCGATCTTGTTCTGGTGCAAATGTAGATGCAGTGGTAGTTCCTAAATCGAGATCTTGTCATTTAACAAAGACTGTCAGAGAAGTTTCTAAAGGATCGAGTGAGCTTATCCCATTTGTCATTGTTCCAAACTTGAAAAGGATTTGTGACATTCTAAAAATTAGAGGATTTAAAATCTTTGGAGCAGAGGCGAGTGATAATTCTCAGGTCATTTATGATGTGAACTTAAAAGAAAAAATAGGTTTAATCATTGGTTCGGAAAATAATGGTATTCAAGAAACTTTGAAATCAAAATGCGATAAAATGATTCGTATACCTATTGATGAGAGTCTTGAAAGTCTCAACGTCGCAGTTGCTACATCTATAATAGTATTCGAAATCAATAGACAGAAAAAAAATAAATAATGTTAGCTCAAAGAACTTTAACAAATTCAATAAAAGCCAGCGGTATTGGTGTTCATGGAGGTAGAAAAACTACTATAAAATTACTACCTGCACCTGAAGACACAGGAATAATTTTTCAAAGAGTTGACTGCGATCCTATGGTTGAAATAACTGCCACTGTCGAAAATGTTGGAGCCACAGCCTTAGCTACTACCCTCGTAAATGGTGATATTCAAGTTTCAACAGTTGAACACATACTATCTGCATTTGCAGGTCTTGGAATAGATAATGCTTATATACAAATTAACGACATGGAAGTTCCAATAATGGATGGATCAGCAAATCCATTTGTGTTTCTAATCCAATCAGCCGGTATAAAGGAGCAAAAAAGTGTCAAAAAGTTTATAAAGATTCTTAAACCGATTTCAATCGAAGATGAAAGTGGTGCTAGAGCGTCTTTAAAACCTTACGATGGATTTAAAGTTAGCTACATTTTGGATTACGATCATCCCGTTCATAAAAAGCAACCCAACAAGGCAACCATAGATTTTAATTCCACAACTTTTTTAAAAGAAATTTCGAGAGCAAGAACATTTGGTTTTATGAGTGATGTTGATGCATTAAAGAAACAAAATTTAGCTCTCGGAGCTAGCGAAAAAAATGCTATAGCGATTGGAGACGATGAGATTTTAAACGAAGACGGTCTTCGATCAGACGATGAATTTGTTAAACATAAAATTCTTGATGTAATTGGAGACCTTTACCTCCTCAAACACAATTTAATAGGAGCATTTGAGGGTTACAAATCAGGGCATAAACATAACAATTTGTTACTTAGAAAATTACTTGAAAATCCAGATACATGGGAAGTAATTACTGCTGATAAAGGCAATCAGTTAATAAGTTATATTGATCCAGTCATAAATCCAAGTTCAGGATAGTTATGTTTAGCTTTCTTTTTGGTTCAAAACATAAAAGAGCCATAAATCGGCTTTCAAAAATTATAACGGAAATTAATTCTTTGGAATCATCCCTAGAATCTATAAGTCCAGAGGAGCTTTTACAGAAATCTGAGAATCTCAGAAAAAAAGCCAAATCGGGAGAATCATTGGATTCTTTGCTTGTTGAAGCATTTGCTCTTGTTCGGGAATCAAGCAAAAGAAGTCTCAGCTTAAGACACTATGATTGTCAATTAGTTGGCGGAGCTATATTAAATGAAGGAAAAATTGCTGAAATGGCCACAGGTGAGGGAAAAACACTTGTTGCAACTCTTCCTTGTTACTTGAATGCTCTAACTGGACGAGGTGTTTATGTAATCACCGTTAACGAATATTTAGCTGAAAGAGATGCAAATTGGATGAGGCCTCTATATGAGGGCCTTGGTTTAACGGTGGGTCATGTTGTTCCAAATCAGAGCTTTGAAGAGAAAAAAAACGCCTACCAATCAGATATTGTTTATATCACCAATAATGAAGCTGGTTTTGATTATCTGAGAGATAACATGGCGATGGATGGAGCTCATAAAATGCAAAAAGATCTCTTTTTTGCTGTAGTTGATGAAGTTGATTCAATACTGATTGATGAAGCCAGAACTCCTTTAGTAATAAGCGGGGTTGCTGAAGATAATTCAGAAATTTATAAAAAAATAGGCCAAATAATTCCTCGCCTAAAAAAAGAAGAATTTGATGAAGAATCGGAGGATGTTTTTGTAGAGGGTGATTTTCAAATTGATGAAAAAATAAGATCAGCTGAACTTACCGAGAAAGGTCATGAAAATGTTGAGCGTCTTCTCGTACACAACGGACTCCTAAAAGAAACTGACTCACTCTACGCTAGTGAAAATCTTAAATTATTAAACATGGTTCAGTCTTCCTTGAGAGCGTTCAATCTATTTGAAAAAAATACAGATTATCTCGTTCAAAATGGTCAAGTCGTATTAATTGATACAAATACCGGAAGAGCCTTACCAGGGAGACGATTATCGGATGGAGTTCATCAAGCTTTAGAACTAAAAGAGAATGTAAAAATTCAAGTTGAAAGCCAAACTTTAGCATCAACCACATTTCAAAACTTTTTTAGACTCTTCGATAAATTATCAGGCATGACCGGAACTGCTGAAACTGAAGCTCAGGAGTTTGAAGAAATTTATTCCTTAGAAACCATTGTGATACCTACCAATCTCCCCATGATAAGGAATGACAAAGAGGACAAAATTTACTTAACCTTAGAAGAAAAGTATGACGCTCTTGTTGAGGAAATAGAAAGAATTAATTCTACTGGTGCACCTATTTTGGTTGGCACGATATCAGTAGAAACATCTGAATTAATATCAAGCAAACTGAAACAAAAAAATATCACGCATAACGTTTTAAATGCAAAACAACACGAAAGAGAAGCTGAAATAATATCTCAGGCTGGAGCTGAGAAAGCTGTGACTATAGCGACAAATATGGCAGGAAGAGGAACAGATATCGTGCTGGGGGGGAATGAAAATGAATCGTCTTTCAAAGAAAAAGTTTTATCGCTTGGAGGACTGCATGTAATTGGGACTGAAAGGCATGAATCAAGAAGAGTAGATAATCAGCTTAGAGGAAGATCTGGAAGACAAGGAGATCCTGGATCCTCCCAGTTCTTTCTTTCTTTAGAAGATAGTTTGATGAAGATTTTTGCACCGGAAAGAGTTAAAAGTCTTATGCAATCAATCGGAGGTATGAAAAAAGGAGAATCCATTGAACACAGAATGCTGACTGGAGCGATCGAAAGAGCTCAAAGAAGAGTTGAAGGAAGAAATTTTGATTTAAGAAAAAGAATTCTTGAATTTGATGATGTTCTCAACGAACAAAGACAAGTTATATATTCTCAAAGAGAAGAAATTCTGCAAGAAGAGGATTTAACAGAATTAATTGATTCCATGCGATTCAATGAAATATCAGATTTAGTTTATTCGTTTCTGCCGCCCTCAAGCGTAGAAAGTCAGTGGCAAATAGATAAATTAAAAAATGCATTGTCTTCGGATTTCGCTTTTGAATTTGATGCAGTTCAGTTCTTAGATGATGAAAAAAATAATCAAGATACTTTAATTGATGAAATTGTAAGTCAGCTTAAAAATAAATATCTTGAAAAAAGAATCGAATACAGCGAAGTTCTTCCCAGTCTAGAAAAACAAATCGTATTGCAGGTTGTAGATATATCCTGGAAAAACCATATCAATGCTCTTGAATACCTAAGACAAAATATAGGCTTTAGAAGTTATGCAGGAAAAGATCCCAGACTTGAATATAAAAGAGAGGCTTTTGAAATGTTCGAGGGTCTTCTCACAAACATCAATGCTGAAGCCATAAAGTTTTTATCAAAAATTCAAATCAATAAAGAAGAGAAAAAAACTCAGGAAAGTTCTGTTACAAAAAATACAATAAGTCATAAAGAAGAGATTCAATCAGCTTTTGATTCGCCCCAAGAACAAGTAAATAAAAATCAATCCGAATCAAATGAAGAATTTTCTGGAAACAGACGAACGAGAAGACTTCAAGCCAAGGCAAAAAGAAAAAAAAGAAAATAGATGATGAAAGAAATTAAAATTGGCTGTGCCGCAAGTAATCAGAAGTACGGTAAAAGGCTTGATACAGCAATAATTGAATTACCAAGAAACTCAAATATCTCAGGGTTATTTACTTCAAATAAATTTCCCGCAGCGCCGGTATTGGTCGCAAAAAAGAATTTATCAAGTTTGGATAAAAAAAAGAAAACTGCATTGTTCATTAACGCAGGAAACGCCAATGCTGCAACAGGACCTGAAGGCTTAAGAGATATAGATAGGATGTTTGCTGATTACAAAGATATAAATATTCTGCCATTCTCAACCGGAGTGATTGGTGAAAGGCTAGACCTTCAAAAGTATGGAAAATCTTTTTCTTTTGCCTATGAAAATCTTGGTAAAAGTAAATGGAACAATTTTGCTACTTCAATAATGACAACAGATAAAAAAGAAAAAATAATAAAAAAAAGTATCAATATAAAAGGCAAGACTATAAATTTTATTGGCATCGCTAAGGGTTCTGCAATGATTGAACCTAACATGGCGACAATGTTGTCCTTTGTATTTACTGACGTAAAGATAAGCAAATTGAAGTTAGACAAAATCCATAAATTAGCCTGCGAAGATTCTTTTAATTCAATAACAATTGATGGAGATCAATCAACGAATGACTCTTCTTTGCTTGTCGCTACTGGATCATCACTGATTTCATTGTCGGAAGCTAATGAAAGAAAGATTGTAAAAACTATTCAAGAAGTTTTTTATTCCTTAGCAGAGAAAATAGTACTAGATGCTGAAGGAGCGACAAAGCTAATTTCGATCACCGTTAAAGGACTCAAGACTGAAAGTGATTGCAAAACAATTGCTAAAAATATTGCTAATTCTCTGTTAGTAAAAACAGCTGCTTTCGGAGAAGACCCAAACTGGGGAAGAATCTTAATGGCGGTAGGTAATACCAGTATTAATTTTGATGAGAAAAAATTTAATCTAAAGCTTGGAAAGCTCCAGGTATTTAAAAATGGAAAGCTCGGCTCAAATTATTCAGATAAATTAGGGTTAAAAGAATTTAAAAAGAGAAAAATAGACATAAACATTAAGTTGGGTGATAGCGATAAGATAAGCAAAGTTCTCACATCGGATTTATCTAAAGATTATGTAAGCATGAATGCAGACTATAGATCCTGATTATTTTTTTATTACTCCTCAAGTAATTCCAGAAAATTACTTAGAATTATTGGAATCAATCAAAATTAAAAAAGAATTGCTTTTGCTGAGATGTTTGGACAACTTAGAACTCAATAAAAATTTAGAAACATTTTTAACAATAAAAAATAAATATCAAACTAAACTGATTTTGAGTTCTAGGCACTTAAATATCTCCGAACGGTTTGATGGCATTCACTACAATTCAGCGGATCTTATGAATTTAAAGAACTTAGAAAATTCTCAAAATTACTTAGGTGCATCCTGTCATAACAAGGATGAGATAAATAAAGCAAATCAACTAAAGTTAGATTATGTTTTTATCTCACCAATCAAAAAAACAAAAAGTCATCAAGAAACTTCTTCTCTGGGTTGGAAAAAATTTAAGGAATTAAGATCACTAACCAAAATAAAGACTTATGCTCTTGGAGGAATAAGAATTTCTGACTTAGACGAGGCAAAAAAACATTCTGCTGATGGAATAGCAGGTATTTCTTCTTTTATGGGTCAATGAATAGATCATCCTCATCTATAATTGGTCTAGAAATCTTGTGTTTCTCAAAAAACCAATCGCCTAAGTCTATAGCCTGACATTTTTCGCTGCAAAATGGTCTATGGTTTGAATCTTTATCAACAGAATACATTTTTCTGCATCGAGGGCATTTTTTTTTCATTTACTTATTTCTTTTTCCAAGTCTTCATGAAATTTTTTAACTTTCTCTTCCAATTCCTGCAAAGATCCATCATTTAAAATAATGATATCTGCAAGTTCATTCCTGCTTTTTCTATCTATCTGGGAGTCAATAATTAATTTAACCTGACTAGGTTCAACATTATCCCTTTTAGAAGTTCTGTCAATTTGTCTATCCTCGCTTGTATCGATAACTATTGTTTTAGAGCATAAGTCTTTTTGATTTGTTTCAAACAATAAAGGAGATACTAAGATTGCATAACTAGAACTTGCACTAGTCAAATCATCAATGAGTATTTGATGAATAAGCGGATGGAGAAGATTTTCTAACCAGTCTTTTGCAGAATTGTCATTGAATATTATCTCTCTAAGCTTTCTTCGATCTAATTCTCCCTCAGAAGTAAGAATATTAGCTCCAAATTTTTCAGCAATTTTTTTTAATGCTGGTTCTCCTTTCATCACCGGCTGCCTTGAAGCAACATCTGCATCCACAACTTTGACACCCAAGCCTTCAAAGATCTTTGTGACGGCTGATTTTCCTGATCCAATTCCTCCTGTTAAACCTACTACTATCATAAAAATTATTTTTCTGGATAATGATTATATTCCATGAACGGATAAATAATTCAACTGGGGGAATATGAATCCATATAGGTTACTTTTCTTTTTGACGCTTCTGAATCTTTTAAATTTTGTAGACCGTCAACTGATTGCAAGTTTTGCAAATTTTATTGTTCCTGACCTTGGCTTAACTGATTGGCAGTACGGTATTTTGACTGGATTAGCTTTTGTCTTTTTTTACTCGATCATGGGATTGTTCATGGGAACACTGGCAGATAAGTACAACAGACCAAAATTAATTGGTTTTGGAGTTCTACTATGGAGTGTTTTTACTGCGCTCACAGGAGCTGCCAAAGGATTTATCAGCATGGCTATTCCTAGAGCCTTTATTGGAGTTGGAGAATCAATCTTAACGCCGACATCTATGTCGATGCTTTCAGATAGCTTTCCAGCAAATAGGATGGGTTTTGCTGCTGGAGTCTACTATATGGGTGTTCCTATCGGAGTTGGCATAAGCCTTCTTATAGTAGGTTTTCTTGGTGAACCCTTGGGATGGAGAAATTGTTTTTACATTTTGGGGGGTATCGGAGCAGTTTTGGGGATCGTCGCATTTTTCTTTAAAGATCGTCCTAGAAAACACCTTATCGATAATCCAGATGAGGTTAATCTCTCATTTTTAGAAATAGTTTCTACTTTAAGGCAAGCTTTGTCCTCTTCCAACGCATTAATCTTAACTATTGCTGGAGGAGTTCTTTATCATGTGGCGCTTGGAGCGGCAGTTTTTGAACAACTTTGGTACGCCCAAGAAAGAGGTTTCGAGAGATCAGAAATTGCCCAACTTACAGGAATCATTGGGGTAGTTGCAGGTCTTGCTGGAAACTTATTTGGTGGTTTGATGAGTGACTGGTGGTTAAGAACTTTCAATCAAGGACGTCCTATGTTTCTTTTTTGGCTTACACTTTTGCTATTGCCTCTTGGAATTATTTATAGATTTGTAGAGCCGAATACTTTTATTTTTTGGCTGGGAGTTGTTATCGGTTATTTCCAACTTGGATGTTTTTACGGTCCAACCTTTTCAACCGTTCAGGAGCTTGTTCCTCCTAAAATAAGGGCTACTGTAGTAGCATTTTATATATTATGTCTTAACCTAATAGGTCTTACTTTTGGATCTTTAGGGGGTGGAATCTTCACTGATATTTTAAGATCATTTGATGTGATAGAACCTTATACAATAATGTTAGTTACTTTTTCTTTAATCGCTGGATTAGCTATACCCTGTTATTATTTTGGTGGCAAATTCTATGAATCAGATAGAAAAAGACTTTTGGAAAAATTTAACAATTGAAATTACAAGATTGTCATAACATTAGCGATTTAAGAAAAGCTGCTGAAAAAAGATTACCGGCAGCAATGTTCCATTACATCGATGGTGCTGCTGGAGATGAATGGACCATAAAACAGAATACAAATTCCTTTGAACAATATGAAGTAATTCCAAATTATTTAGTTGATGTAGATAAAATTGATACTTCAACTAAAGTTCTTGGAACTGAGATTGATTGGCCATACATATGCTCGCCTACCGGATATCATAGATTGTTTCATCACGAAGGAGAGATAGCAGCCGCAAATGCTGCAAGTGATATGGGTACGATTTTTTGTTTGTCTACCCTCTCAACTACTACTATAGAAGAGGTTGCAGAAAAATCTAAAGGTCCGAAAGTTTTTCAAATTTATGTTCTCAAAGACAGAAGCATTTCAGTTGAATACATTGAGAGATGTAAAGCTGCTAATTACGATGCTCTGTGCTTGACTATCGATGTTCCTGTTAACGGGAGACGAGAAAGAGATCTCCGAACAGGCATGACGGTGCCACCAAAATTAACCTTGAAGTCTTACCTTAATATTGCCAGTAAATTTGATTGGACATTAAATTATCTTACTCATCCCCCCACACCTTCCATGGTTAATATTGAGCACAGGTTGAAAGATGCAGCTAACGACATTTCCGTGATGGATTTTATGAACAGTCAGTTTGATAGAACCGTCACTTGGAAAGATGCAGAGTGGATGATAGGTCAATGGGATAAGGCTTTTGCGGTCAAAGGAATTTTATCTGTAGAAGATGCTAAACGAGCAAAGGATATTGGTGCTTCAGCAATAATGATTTCAAATCATGGAGGAAGACAATTAGATGGATGCCCAGCACCATTTGAAATGTTAAAAGAAATTAGAGATGCCGTTGGAGACTCTATTGAAATTATAGTTGATGGGGGCATCAGAAGAGGAATTCATGTCATAAAGGCCCTTGCCATGGGAGCTAATGCTTGCATGGGTGGTAGACCTTACCTTTATGGACTATCAGTAGGAGGATACAAAGGTGCTAAATATGCATTAGAACTTTTAAAAGATGAAGTTGAACAGAGCATGATACTCACAGGAGTTAAAAACGTTAATGAATTAAATAGATCTTTTTTAAGAAGGCCTGGAGACTGAGGATTAAATTACTGATTGTTTTAGCTTTATTAAAATTTAATAGCCAAAGTGTTCTACTATGAAACGATAGAGCTTGTAACTTTTCTTCCTTGAAATGACCAAATTTTTCTGAGTATCTTGATAATGAATAATCTAATAGTTTTATCAAAAAAGGAGATTTTTTCTTTGGTATCTTTGGCCTCTGATATTTGCTTCCCTCTTACGACTTGGCCTGGGAGAGTTCCTGTTGCTTGGCCATTCTCATAAACAACCTCACCACTTTTAATAGTCGTTAAATAACCAAAAGATTCCTGAACAAGCCTTTTCCCTCCTTTTGGTAGATCAAAGATCATTTTTGGAAGAGAAACATTTAATTTTTCAAAATCAATGATATTGATGTCTGCAATCATTCCAGCTTTTATCTCTCCCCTATCAAACAGTCCATAAGTTTCAGCAGTATCTTTTGTTTGTTTCCTAACGATGAGTTCTAAAGGAATCTTATTGCCTGCAGATCTATCTCTTGCCCAATGAGATAAATTTGTTGTGGGCATGCTCGCGTCACAAATAAGACCGCAATGCGCTCCCCCATCACTCCCGCCAGCTACAGACGATTTTAGTTTGTAGAATGTTTCAACGAACTTAAGTTTATGATTTTCATAAGGAGTGAAACATGCATAAATTAAACTTTTACCATCATCTTTTGTCAATTCGTCATAAATGACTTCTTCTTCTGACTGATTTCTCTGCTCAGCTAAGTAAGCAATACTATCTTCTCTTGTTGGTTCGTAATTAGGAGGATCACTTAAAATAAATTGGGTTTCATAATTAGAAATTAGTTTTTTGCCTATTTCTGCTTCTGCTTTAATTTCTTCTTTAGTCTTATTAGATTTTTGTTCTTGAGCAGCTTTTTGCAAATCATCTTTAAAGCTCGGCGACTCATTTAAGATTTTTTGCTTAAAAGAAGGATCTCTCATGATTGAGAGTCTCTCGTTCAAGGAAAGATGAGAAATTTCTTTGTAGGAAGGATGACCTATAAATGGATGCAAAGAACTTTCTAGACCAAACATAAGTCCAACATTTCTTCCTGGGAACTGAGGTCGAACATTTTTACCTTTAAGAAACTGTTCTTCACAATAAAGAATTGTTTTAACGGAGTCACCATTTGTTTGAAGTAAAGTTAAACCACAATCAGACTTTTCAACGTATTCTTTCATCCATGACATTTCTATTTCTTGGTCCAGCCAATCAGATACAATTTCTAAAGTACCCTCACCTGCACGATCCACTGCAAAAGCAAGTTCTTTCATTTCTTCTGAGCTTGCTTCTGTTCCAGGCACATAAACACCATAAACGTCCCTGTGTAAGATAGTTCTTGATGTGCTGAATCCTAGTGCACCAGCATTAATAGCTTTTTCAACTATTTCTGACATTTGGTTAATTTCATCTTTAGATGCATCAACTTGGTTTTGACATCTGTCGTAGCCCATAACATAGCTTCTTACCGGTCCATGCCCAATCATAAATCCTAAATCCATTACAAATTCTTTCCTTTCAATTGCATCAAGAAATTCAGGGAAAGTTTCCCACTCCCAATCAATACCTTCATGCAGTGCAGTACCTGGAATGTCTTCAACACCTTCCATAAGTTGAATAAGGAAATTTTCATCACCGGGTTTCACGGGTGCAAAGCCAACTCCGCAATTTCCCATAACAACTGTGGTTACTCCATGCCAGCTCGAAGGAGTTAAATAAGGATCCCAACAAACCTGACCATCATAATGTGTATGAATATCTACCCATCCAGGAGAAACAAGGTTTCCATCAGCATCAATTTCTTTTTTACCGGAGTTAATGACCTCACCGACTTTGGTGATTTTTCCCTCATCAATTGCAATATCTCCAAGAAAAGGTTTTTTCCCTGATCCATCAACTATATTGCCGTTTCTAATAACTACATCATGTATGTGCATCTCTCTCATAAACTTATTATGTATCTGTAATGAAGAAAATTGAAGTGTTTTTGGTGGAGCCAGGCGGGATCGAACCGCCGACCTCCTGCGTGCAAAGCAGGCGCTCTCCCAGCTGAGCTATGGCCCCAAAAGAAGGGGGTAGATTAGAGAAAGATGTAAGAAATGTCTAACTTTTTTAAGCAGGCAGTGCATTAGAGATAGCTTTTAGAAGCGGTCTCTGGTGTGCTTGCTTAGTTTTAAAATAATGAGGATGGCCTAAAGTAGCTAAATCTTCTGCCTTCTCCATTATTCTTTTTTCAAAATCTGAAGGTGATACTATTTCATCGAGTAGTCCGGCCTCAATACACTTATCAAAAGGATAAGGATCAGCATGATAAAGCACAGAATAAACATGCTTTTTATCTATTCTGCTTTCAGCAACTTCCATAATAGGAGAGGGAATATCCATGTTATTTCTAACTTCGTTTGCCTGAGCGACAAATTTTCCTTCAAGTGCAATCCTATAGTCCCCGCAACATACTATAAAGAGGCCCATTGCGATAGTGTGTCCAGTTACGGCCATAATCACAGGTCTAGGGAAAGTATATAAGTCGTGCATTGTTTTCATTCCCATCTCAACCATTTTTTTGGATTTTTCTGCATCTTCACCTTGAATAGTTTTTAGATCAAAGCCTGCGGAGAATATTCCTTCTCTACCTCTTACGATCAATGCACCCTTATCTTTTGGCACTTCTGCTAAGCATTGCTGAATAGACTCAAGCATTTCTAACGAGCAAACGTTAACTTTTCCATCATCTAAAACTATCGTTGAGATGTCACCATCAGTACTTAAAGTTGCTATCTCTGTCATAATTTCTCCTAAATTTATATTAAATCACAAGCCTCGGCAGGCATCCAATGTGCATCTTTACCATCCCATTTTATATTGCAACCGATTGGATTGGTAATAGGCATAGTAATTTTTTTATTTCCTAAGTGTTCATCAATGGCAGTTTCAAGATCGTTCTGAGAAGCTAAGGAAGGATTTCTTGGATTATCTATTGACCTGCCAGTATAAATAAGCTCTCTACTCTGATTGAATAAAAAAAAGTGAGGTGTTTTCAACGCTCCAAATGTTTGCGCTATCTCTTGTGTTGAATCATAAAGATAATCCCAAGGAAAATTGAATTCCTTCATTCTATTTTGCATATTTTCAAAGCTATCCTCTTCATAAGTATTAGGACTATTAGAGTTGATACAAATAAATTTGATACCTTTTCCTAAGTACTTTTCAGCACTTATTCTAGTAGCTTCATCAGATCCGATGACGTAAGGGCAATGATTGCAAGTAAATGAAATGACTAATAATTCATAAGATGCGTAATTGGAAAGACTATAAAATTTTTCGTCAGTTGCTAAAAGATTAAAATCTGGCGCGTCTTGTCCAATTTCCAAAGTATAAGCCATGATTGAAATTCTACTGTTCTGCAATAATTAGATCAATTTTGAATGAAAAAGATTTATAGATATTTTGGTGGGTCTGGCAGAACTCGAATCTGCGACCTCACCCTTATCAGGGGTGCGCTCTAACCAGCTGAGCTACAGACCCATATGAAATGGAATGCAACCTTAGCAAGCAATTATCAATAAATAAAGTTAAATTAATTCTCGGAATCCCTTCTTATTACATAAGGACGGTTTTTATTCGAAAAGTAAATTCTAACGACCACTTCAGCCAATAATCCGGTTGTTAAAAGTTGGGTTCCAAACACAACAGAAAGTATTCCGCCGTAAAATAAAGGTCTATCGCCAAGGTCTATGCCGAGCATTATTTTTTGGGCACTTAATATAAATAAGATAATTATTCCAATACCCAGAAACACTAAACCAGGAAAACCAAAAAAGTGTGCTGGTTTAGATAAAAATCTTTGGAAAAAAATAATTGAAAATAAATCCAAAGGTACTCTCGCAATTCTTCCAAACCCATACTTACTCTCGCCAGCAATTCTAGGTCTATGATTTACAACCTCCTCGCTTATTCTTGCCTTATCTGTATATAGACTCATCCAAGCAGGAATTAACCGATGCATTTCACCGAACAATTGAACTGCTTTGAGGGTTTTATTTCTGTAGACCTTTAAGCTACATCCGTAATCATGGAGTTTTATATCAGTCGACCAGCCAATTAAAGAATTTGCCATCTTTGATATGAGACTTCTAAGAAAAGGATCTTTTCTGTCTTTTCTCCATCCAACAATTAAATCCAATTTTTCTTCTTTCAGCCTATTCAAGAGTCTTAAAATATCCTTCGGATCGTTTTGAAGGTCTCCATCCAAAGTTGCTATGTATTTTCCTTGCACGCGGTCAAAACCTGCTTGCATTGCAGCTGTTTGCCCTGAATTCCTTCCTAATTGTAGGTACCTGACTTCTTTTTTTACTCTGGCAATTGATTCACATATATCTCCAGTATTATCTTTGCTTGAATCATCAACAATGAGTAATTCCCATTCTTTGTCTAGAGATTCCATCGATTGATAAATTTCATCGACGAGAGGTTTTATATTTTCTTCCTCGTTGTAAACAGGAACAACAATGCTTAAATAAGTTTTCATGTCTTCTTAATGAATGTTGAAACAATTGCAAGGATAAGACTATATAAAAGAACAGTAAAGTGGACCAATAAAGAAGCACTGATCATTGAATCGATATTAATATTTTTATCAAAAGAATTTAGTCCAAATATTATGCCTCCCTCATATGTCCCCGTTCCTGCAAAGCCATGGATAGGTAGGATTGATGTTAATTCACCAAAAATAACGGCAACGAAAGAACTTTCTAAGCTTGCTGAAATCAAAGATAACAGAAGATAAGTGAGTGCCAATATTTTTATGCACCAAGCTAACAAAGACAAAATCAAAATTTCAATTTTTTCAAAAAGATTTTTTTTAATATCTCTTTCTTGCAATAAATAGCTTACTCCCAAGTACCAAGTAACTAAAATTAAAAAATTAAGCATTAAAGAATAGTAGAAACTAAGAAAGACAAATAAAGACAAAAAAATGATTGATAGAAGATCTGTGATCCTGAAAATAAAAAGTGCCCTGAGGGATATCTTATTATCGATCCCATAAGATTCTCTCAAAAGCAAAGGAAAAGAAAATTCTCCAATTCGCATAGGTAAGAAATTATTTAAAAAGTTATGCAAGAAAGTGATTCGAATAACTCCTAGACTCTTTGTTTCCTTTTTAAAAAATCTTCTAATTCGAGCAGCCCTTATCAATAGGCTTAAAACCAAAAGACCTAATGCAACGGACACTAGGAGAAAATCCAAATTTTCTGTCATGAAAAGAAAGGAACCTAAAGATCCATATTGATAGATTAAATATATGAATGTGGAAGAAATAAGCAAAGGCATAAAGATTTTAAATAAATTACTCTGAAATACCTTTATTTTGGTGAAATAGTCTAAAGCAATACTAAAAATGTTCTCTATCTTCAGTAAATTAAGAAATAAAAGGGGACTCAAGAAAATAAGAATGTATAACCAACCGATTTCATTTGCAAAATCATAGGTAGAAAAATTGCCAATGATTAGTGTGTAAAGCGCGATGCTTAATAAAATAATGAAAAATACCGAATATAAAGTATCCAAAATTTTTGACGATCTATCTGCCAATGAAGCTAAGAGTAAAGGCAAACTAAAACCCAAAGAAGCCCCGATCAGAATATCCATTGGCCAGTGAGCCCCAACTAATATCCTTGTAAAAGCAATAAGTGAAAAGGCGAAAATTAACAGTACAAAATAATTTTTTTTAATCATGCCTGAGACAACCAAACAAGAGAAAAATAAAAAGAGACTAAATGCGTGTCCAGAAGGCACGGATTGAGAGGTCAAAAGAGGCTCAACAACAAAAAATTCTTCTCTTGCTAAGATTGCCCCAGGTCTTGGAATATCCAGTAAAATTTTTAACCCCCTTGAGAGCAAGATTCCAATAAGTGTAGATGAGATGATTAACCTGAAAAATTTTCTTGAGTAATATATTGGGATTAAAGATGCAATCATCAGTACGGCTGCGTTACCAAATTCGGTAAGAAAAGTGATAGCTGATTGATTTATAAAAGCTCCCGCACTATTTAGTCCAATAAAAATAAAGTTATTTAGAACAATTACAGGACCTAAATAATTCAAACCAATCAGAACCAGTGCCAACGCAAAGACAATAGATCCTGTTTTGTGCTGAGGATTCACTCTTTTATCACCACAGAAATACCCGACCTATTGTAAATTTCTGTCACTGAACCCAGCTCATCAATTTGATTGCTCCTTAAAAGAATTATTTGTCCATCATTATGATTTCTATAGGCAGTGTCTCTTGCATATACTCCAAATGAGGGAAAGTTCATCTTATGCATGGCTAAAGGCTTATTCATTTCTTTTACCTTTAATCCAGCCTGTTTGAATCGATCTTGGAATAGTCCTATGGCACTTGGAAGGAAAATTAAATGGATACTAATCAAAAATAATAAAGAAGAGATTATAAATTGGTTAAATTTAGAAAAAACCATAAAGGAGACAATTCCAAGGACTAGAAGAATTAATATTGGAATAAAGAAATTTGAAGGAGTAAAGAAAACCTCTATTTCCTCTCTCAAAACATTCCAAATAATGTCTTTCTCTGAAGAGGCCAGAGTTTCTAATACAATTGGCAAAGATGATATAAAGCCCAATAAAGAAATAAAAATTAGCAGATTTATTCTTTTGCTTTGCTGCTTAAAATTGAGTGCCATTAATATGAATAGTGGAGTTATTCCATAAAGCAAGTAGTGCGGTAACTTAGTTGAAGATATTGAAAAAAAGAATAAAACCCATAAAAACCAAATCCAGAGAAAACTTCTAGTTTCATCTTTGAAGTCTGTCTTAATTCTACCGACTACCGTAAAAAGGCTATTCCAAAATGGAGCCACCAAAAAAATCAAAATAACAAGATAGTAATAAAATGGTCCTGAGTGGCCCTCAAAGGTTGATGTATATCTTTGAATGTTGTGTTTAAAAAAGAATCCTAATATCGGATCTATGCCTTCGCTTAAATATAAATAAATAAACCATGGTGAGGCAATGCAAAAAAAGACTAGCCATAAAAAAGGATTGAGAAGCTTTCTTAACGTTTCAGTTAAATATCCATTCCACCAAGCCCAGAAAAATAATGCCCCTCCAGGCACGATTAAAATAGCGGGTCCTTTCGTTAAAAAGCCAAAGCCTGCAAGAATTGCTGCATAATATAAATACTTAGTCTGTTGTTCTCTTAAAGCTAAAAATGCCAATAGAGTGGTTGAAGCCACAAAGAAGTTAAAAATTCCATCTGCAGTTGCTGTTTTGATAATAATTGATGCGCCAAGGCTAGCTAGAACGAAAAAAGCTGCTAAAAAAGCATTTCTCTTATTTGAAATCTTTTTTGTAAACCAAAACGTTACGAATGCCCAAAGTAACCCAAAGATTACACTCGGTAATCTAAAAGCGAACTCTGAAAAGCCAAAGGTTTTTAAACTTATGACCTGCAGCCAATGAGTAAGAACTGGTTTGTCATCCCTCCTCTCTCCTGCTAACTCAACGTTTGTAAAATTACCAGAATCCATCATGGTCAAAGTTGCTGATGCGAATGCACCTTCATCTTCATCAACTAATGGATAAAGGTTAATAGAAAACAGATAAACGGAAAATAAAGAAATTCCTAAAAT
The DNA here is from genome assembly GCA_902528485.1 of uncultured SAR86 cluster bacterium. Classification (GTDB taxonomy): domain Bacteria; phylum Pseudomonadota; class Gammaproteobacteria; order Magnimaribacterales; family AG-339-G14; genus CACNYO01. The sequence continues at coordinate 16,254 of CABZTA010000009.1, read as the reverse complement.
AAGGGCGAGTATCTTATTTGACACCCTATTGATGGTACTAGTTTTTTTCCTTATCAACCAGACGGTTACTAGCTATCCAAGGCATCATCTCTCTCAAAGATTTTCCGACTTCTTCAATTGGATGAGCGGCTGATCGTCTCCTAAATTCTTGCATTGCAGGGCCTCCATCTGGACTATTGCTTTTTCTTGCATCTGCAATGAATTCATCTGCAAAATCTCCAGACTGAATCCTTTCAAGAATTTTTTTCATTTCTTTTTTGGTTTCGTCGGTAATTACTTTAGGCCCAGAAGTGTAATCTCCATATTCTGCTGTATTTGAAATGCTGTACCTCATGTTCGCTAAACCTCCTTCATAAATCAAATCAACTATCAATTTAACTTCATGAACGCATTCAAAATAAGCCATTTCAGGAGGATAACCAGCCTCTACAAGAGTTTCATAACCTGCCTGAATCAAAGAAGTCAGACCTCCACAAAGCACTGACTGTTCTCCAAACAAATCTGTCTCTGTTTCGTCTTTAAAGGTAGTTTTGATGATCCCAGCCCTTCCGCCACCTATGGCTGAGGCATAAGCAATTGAGGCATCTAATGCATTTGAAGAAGCATCTTGATGGATTGCTACTAAACAAGGTACTCCAGCCCCATCTAAGTATTGACCTCTCACAGTGTGACCAGGCCCTTTAGGAGCTATCATGATTACATCTAGGTCTTCTCTTGGGATGATTTGTTGGTAATGAATATTAAATCCATGTGCAAATGCTAAGGTGGCGCCTTTCTTAAGATTAGGTTCTATCTGTTCTTTGTAGGTTATTCCTTGAAATTCATCTGGTATAAGCATCATCAGTAGGTCGGCTTTAGATGCTGCCTCTACATTACTTACAACTTCAAAACCTGCTTCAGATGCTTTTGCAGCGGAGGATGATCCATCTCTCAGTCCGAGAATTACATTGAAACCAGAATCTTTTAAATTATTGGCATGCGCATGGCCTTGTGAACCATAGCCTATGATAGCTATGGTTTTGTCTTTTAATAATTCAGGATTTGAATCTTTTTCGTAAAATACTTCCATTAATTTCTCCTAATACTCAATTGTAGTTTCACTTTCTGAAATGAGAAAGTTTTCCCCTGTCCCCATTCCAAGTAAACCTGATCTAGTAACTTCTAAAAAATTTTGCTTATTTAAAGATAGAAGAAAATCATCAACTTCATGATTGGAACCAGTAACTTTGATCATTACAAATTCATCTTTATGATTAATAATTTCTCCTATAATAGGGAAGGCATTATCAATGATTTTTTTTGCTTCTTCCTCAGTAATTTTTAACTTAACAATAGCAATCTCCAGTGAGACAGATTCAACGTCAGACAGATTTTGCACTTCAACAACATCAATAACTTTATTTAGTTGTTTGAGTATTTGAGAAATTACGCTTTCTTCTTCTTTAACAACCATCGTAAGCCTAGATAAAGATGAATCGTTTGTAGGAGCAACAGATAAAGAGTCTATGTTGTATCCTCTCTGAGAAAATAAACCCACGACCCTGGAAAGAGCTCCTGGTTGGTTTTCCATTAAGATTGATATGTGACTCATTTTAAAAAGTCTTTTTAGTTTTACTAACTCTCATTTCAGACATATTCCCTCCGGCTTCAAGCATAGGGTATACATGTTCTTCTGGATCAACATATACATCCATAAATACAAGCTTATCTTTCATGGAAATACATTCGTCCATTCTCTCTTCTAGCTCGCTGATATCCTCTACCTTCATACCTACATGCCCATAAGATTCTGCTAATTTAACGAAGTCGGGTAAGGAATCCTCATAGAGAATACTTGAATACCTTCCTCCGTATTGCATATCCTGCCACTGCTTTACCATTCCTAAAGCTCTGTTATTGAGATTAATTATTTTCACAGGCAATCCATATTGCATACAAGTAGATAGCTCTTGAATACACATTTGGATACTGCCTTCACCAGTCACACAAACAACATCTTCGTCAGGGTAAGCAAATTTAACTCCCATAGCAGAAGGTAGACCAAATCCCATTGTTCCAAGACCGCCTGAATTGATCCATTTTCTTGGTTCATCAAATTTGTAATATTGAGCTGCAAACATTTGATGCTGGCCTACATCAGAGGTTATAAATGCTTTGCCGTTGGTAGACTTATAAAGCGACTGTATTACCTGTTGGGGTAGGATTTGCTTCTGATGAAATTTTTTATCTAAAAGATCATGATTGAGACCATGAGTTTCTCTCCAGTTTTGGATTTCCTTATTCCAAAGTTCTATTGATGCTTTATCAATATTTTTAGGATCTATTTTCTTGAGTATTTGATTTAAAATCTTTTTAGCATCGCCATTTAAAGATACATCAACATTTATAATTTTTTCAATGGATCCATAATCACAATCTAAGTGTATTTTTTTGGCATTTAATGAGTATTTTTGAGGATTGTTAGTTGTTCTGTCATCAAACCTTGAGCCCAATGCAAAAATCAAATCAGATTCATGCATTGCCATATTAGCTTCATAGGTTCCATGCATCCCTAACATTCCAATAAAGTTATTATGACTAGCAGGAAAAGCCCCCAAACCCATTAATGTATTTGTAACAGGAGCATTCATGATATTCGCTAACTTCATTAGTTCCTCAGATGCATTGCCTTGAATGATCCCACCGCCAGCATATAAAACAGGCTTTTTTGCATTCTCTAATAATGAAACTGCCTCTTCTATATGGTTTTCTTTTACCTTAGAAGGAGCTGAATAAGATCTCATTTTTATTTCTTTAGGATACTGATAGTCAAAAAGATGATTCGGATCTGTCATATCTTTTGGAACATCAATCACAACAGGTCCTGGCTTTCCTGTTTTTGCAATAATAAAAGCTTTTTTGACAACTTCTGGTATCTCTTCTGGGCTTTGAATAAGAAAACTATGTTTGACGATAGGTCGAGATATTCCCAACATATCTGTCTCTTGAAAGGCATCTGTTCCTATTAGATGACTTGCAACCTGACCTGAAATTACCACTAGCGGGATAGAGTCCATATAAGCAGTTGCAATACCAGTAATTGCATTTGTTGCGCCTGGGCCAGAAGTTACAAGAACAGTTCCAACTCTTCCGGTAGCTCTGGCATATCCATCAGCAGCATGCACAGCTGCTTGTTCATGTCTGACTAGAATATGCTGAACTTTATCCTGTTGATAGATTGCATCATAAATATGTAGAGCAGCTCCTCCAGGATATCCAAAGAGAAGGTCAACGTTTTCATCTGCTAAGGCTCTGATAAGCGCCGAACCACCTGATTCTTTCTTCATAATTATTAAACAGTTTTAAAAAGATTCGAATTGTGACACTAGAAGGCTTTAAGTCAAGTTTTCATTGGTTTTTAGGCGATCCAATAAATTTTGAAAATCCTTCGGAATTTTGCTCTGAAAATTAACCGTTTCATTAGTTGAGGGATCTATGAAGGAGAGTTCTGTAGCATGTAGTGCCTGTCTAGGAAACTTGATAATAAAATCTTTCAAATCATCTGAGGTATTTTTTGCAAACCTTTGACTAGTTCCATAAGTTTTGTCTCCAACCAAAGGATGTTTAATGTGACTGAAATGTACTCTAATCTGATGAGTCCTCCCTGTTCCTAGATAAGCTCGGATATAAGTATAAAAACCCAAAAATTCTAATACCTTGAATTTAGTAATTGCTTCTTTTCCTTTTTCTGTCACCGATTGTTTTGTTCTTACTGTGCGATGCCTTCCAATAGGGAATTCTAAAGTTCCTGCTCTAAGTGTTCTGCCAATCACGATGAGATCATATCCCCTTTTGACAGTCCTAGAGGATATTTGATCTGATAAGTGTTTATAGGCTCTTTCATTTCTTGCGATAACCATAAGTCCAGAAGTATCTTTATCTAAACGGTGGATTATCCCAGCTCGTGGCAAATCTGCGAGCTCTGGAAAATTAAACAGTAAACTATTGAGAATAGTTCCAGACTTGTTTCCTGAACCAGGATGCACAACTATCCCCGGAGCTTTATTTATTACTATGAAGTCCTTTGTTTCTTTACTTATTTCAATCTCAATATTTTGAGGTAGATTTTCAACTTCTATATCAATTTGACCAGATAAACTAACTTTACTGCCTACTTGAACCTTCTCACTGACCTTAGATATTTTTTTACAATCAATGGATAAGAAATCTAGTTCTATGAACTTTTTGATTTGCATTCTTGAGAACTCTGGAAATTTTTTGGAAATTATTACATCTATCCTTTTTCCTGAATCTTCAGCATCAACCTCGAAATTAATGGAAATTTTTTTTGGCATGTTTTTTAACCTTTAAACAGATAGAATTAACGAATGTTGTCTAGTAACAAGTACTATTTTATCTTTAATCTGCTTTTTTTACTGATCTTGATGAGCTTATCTTCTTCTTGTGCAAATAAAGATGAAACATTTGAAAGAGTTCTGCTTGAAAAAGAACTATTTGATCAAGCTCAAAATAGATTGAGATCAGGTAATTTTGCCGCTGCCGCTATGAGCTTAGAAATGCTTGAGGCTAGATATCCTTTTGGACGATTTGCGACTCAAGCCCAATCCGAATTAATTTATGCTTACTTTAAATCGTCAAACTATGATGCTGCCATTTCTGCTGCTGATAGATTCATAAGTTTGCACCCTAATCATCCCAACGTTGATTATGCTTACTATTTAAAAGGAATGTCTGGCTACACTGCGGATATGTCAATTTTTAATCCAAATATGATTCTTGAAGATGCCGCCTCAAAGAGAGATCTAAATCAAGCAAAAAAATCTTTCTCTGACCTAAGTGACTTTTTACTTAGATTTCCAGATAGCGATTATGCGGATCAAGCAAGACAACGTATGGTTTTCTTAAGAAACCTAGTTGCAAAAAAAGAAATTTATGTTGCAACTTTTTATATAGAAAGAAAAGCTTATGTTGCAGCATTAAATAGAGCTAATTACGTGATAGAGCATCTGCCAAATAGCTCCCAAGTTGAGCAAGCTCTGGAGATAAAAATTCAAGCATATAGAGAACTAAATCAATCAGATCTAGCAAACATAACTGAGGATTTGCTCAAAGCTTTCAAAGAAGAAAAAATTAAATCCTAATGGCTATATTAATTTCAGTTTTAATCTTTATCGGGATAATTGTAGGTCTAGCTCGTCTTTTAGGAGAAAGTTCAGTTGATATTAGTGAAGATCAATCGAGCATGGTCAAATGTATAGAATGTGATGTTTACTTTCCCATGTTTGAGGCAAGGAAAACATCAAGGGGTTGGATCTGTAAAGATCATTAAAATTTATATCTTAGTTTCAGTATAAATTGATCAGAGTAAGTAGTATTCCATCCTGTTGAATATAAATCCCCAAAAGATCTCATATCATTATCATCATTATCATAATAATATCCGCCTCTTGTATAAACTGCATAAAAATTAGATAAAGGAGACAGTTCATACCTATACCTTACTTGGAAAGCGACCTGACTTAATTCAAATGGATTAAGAGATCCATCATAATCAATCATCTTCCCATCAGTGCTGACATAGTAGGGATCTGGATCGTCGGCAGTTAGAGAATAAAATTGAGCTTTTATTCTTAACTCATGAATATTATCTTTTATCCAACCCAAAGATAAGGATGATGATAGTTTCTTCTTTTTATAATAACCAAACACATTATCAAATTCATATTTGACCCAATTTTCGTATTCATCATATCTAATGAGAGCAAGATTTAGGTCCAGATCTTGAGAAGGCTTAACTATTGCTCCAATATTAAAACCCCAACCCTCTCCTCTTTTAGAGTTTAAGGGATTATCAAATTTGTAGCCTCCAGATGAACTTTCAATTTTTATAAATGGTATGAAAATTTTCTGTTTTGGTGCTGAATATCTCATACTCAATGAGTATCCTCCAAGTCTCCTTATATAAGGGGAATCTGAATAATTTCTTGTTTCAACAAAATCTTTTCCAGGTGACAGAATGCACTCACAGAAAATATCAATTGAAGAAAAATCTTTTAAATCCAAATTTAGAGATATCCATGCCATCGCTCCGCCATTTATTCCAGTTATGCTTCGTTGATGCCCACTGTTCAAATCTAATGTAAGACTTCTAATTAAAGAACTTTCTGAGAAATTGGTTTCTTTGTAAACAGCTGTAATTCCTGTTTCAGCAAAATTTCTCATATCTAAGTAACCCATATCATTCATGTCATAGCCTTCATCATAAATACCAAAACCCCAAAGAGCGGAAAACTTTTCTGTAAAGTTTCTTGCCACCCTTCCTCTGAGAGCTACTCCCTCTGTCGTAGTTGAGTCAGAATCAATATTTGAATAACTTAGAGTCCCTGAGAATCTACTTGATTCATTGAAAGAGTAATCAAAATCCATTGTGTGCACTTGAGCAGATCTAGTTATAGTTGGACGGTCAACATAAGTTAATAGATATCCAATGCGGAGATCATCTAAACTTTTTCTGTACCTAATAGACTGGAAATTTCTTCCTTTATAATATTTACCGTCCCTTTCAAAGGCTGAAAAAATTCCAAATTCGTCATCTGCCTCAGTCTGGGTATATCTCAAGGCCAAATCTATTTCACTGTAGGTTTTTCTTTGAAGGCTACAGTCTGACTCATCTATTTCTGAAGAACAATTATAGTCTGGTCGAGCACCAATCCTTCTTGTATTTATTAAAAAAGAAGTTCGACCTCTTATTTGAAAAAGGTCCTGGTTTTCAGTAAAAAAAGGTCGTTTATCTTCATAAAAAGTCTCAATTGCATCAAAACTGACAATCACATCGTCACTTTCCACTTGACCAAAATCAGGATTTAAAGTGACATCTAACCTTTTTTCTGAATCTATTGCCCAAAATATTTCTCCACCAATTTTATTCTCCTGTTTTCCACTCACCTCTTCCTGAGAAATAGAAATGTAAGGAAAGTAATCTACTTGCGAATTAGAGTCTTTAGCAAAATTTCTAATTTTTATAGGGTGAAATCTTGAGATAAATTTTGTATCTGTCCAATTAATTTTGGGGTAACCATGCCATTCATTTTTAAAAAAATAACCTCTAGATGTCCTAACATTTATTTCAATAAATTCTTTATCGGAAGTTTCCAATGGAGCAACATCCCAAGGGATCAAGAATTCAGCAAACCAAGCATCTTCAGTTTGAGAAGTTTTAGCAAACCAAATTGCATCCCAGTCTGATGAAAATTGATTTTCATTAGCCCAAACAGCATCTCCGATTGATCCACCCAAAGATACTGCAAAGCTGTAGGCTCTTATACCGTTTCCGTTGAAATCTATTGCTAAGAAGGCTCTATCTGCAGATGCATCCATAACATCTCTTTTATGAAACAAAGTAGTTTGATTCTCAATCGGTTGTTGATAATTTTTAAACCCAAAATATATGCCATCTTCATTAGCAAAATATAAAACCTCAGTTTCAACCTCTGGAGTAGCATAAGTTAAGGGTTCAGTAACGAAAAAAGTATCAATAACGCCTGCAGAATTCCACTCAATTTCATCTAATTTTCCATCAATTACTATTTCCGCTGATAATTGTGTGAAAAAAAATAAAATTATTATTTTTCTAATCATATTTATTGTTTTACTGAGTATTTGAGTAACATTGAAATTGGAAGGAAATTGGGTTGTATTCTATCTGAATTAATCCGACCAATGTTGTAAGAGGATCAATTAATATATTCTGAGAATGAAATTTATAAAGATTTTTAAATTTACTTACGAGGACTTTTAAGAAGAAAATCTATATCTTATTTTCAAAATAAATTGTTCTGAGTAAGTAGTATTCCATCCTTTTGTATATAGCCTATCAAATGATGAAGGCACAACTTCAGAGTTGAAGTAATCTCCTCCCCTAGTATAGACAGCATAAATATGAGACAAAGGTGCCAATTCGAATTTATACCTGATTTGAAATGCCATTTGACTTAGCTCAAATGAATTTAGGCTAGCGCTCATCGATTTCATTTTTCCATCTGGTGAGACAAAAAAAGCTTCGGGATCTTCTGCTGTTAAGCTATAAAATTGAGCTTTAATTCTTAATTCATGTTTTCCTTCATATAATCCTAACGAAAAAGAGGATGACAGTTTTTTCTTATGGTAATAACCAAATACATTATCGTATTCAAATTTACTCCAATTTTCATCTTCATCGTATCTGATGAGACCAAAGTTAATATTCAAATTATCTGTCGGTTTTATTGTTGCACCCAAGTTAAAGCCCCAGCCTTCCTCTTTTCTTGAAAACATAGGATCATCGAACTCATATCCTGAAGATCTGCTCTCTAGCTTCACAGAAGGAATGAAAACAAGAGTCTCTGGTGCCTCATATCTAATTGCAATGGTATACCCACCTTTATTTCTTATGAAAGGTGCATCAGGAAAACCTCTTGTTTCCATATAGTCTTTTCCAGGGTCTAAAAAACACTCACAAGAAAGCCTTAAAGAAGAGAAATCTTTAAAATCAAGGCCTATGTTCACATTTGCTAAAGAGCCACCATATATTCCTGAGGCGCTTCTATTAAATCCACCATTTGAATCTATAGTCAAACTTTGAAGAGGAGAGGTATTTTCAAAATCAGCTTCTCTATAGTTTGCTACCCATCCAGTAGACATATATTCCTTCATTTCACTGTAACCCATATCGTTAAGATCATAGCCCTTGCCATAAGATGAGAAAGCCCACAAACCTGAAAATTTTTTCGTAAATTGTTTCGAAACTAAAGCTCTGAGTGCAGATCCATTTTTTGGCAAAATTGGATCATCGATATCTGAGTGGCTTAACATCCCAAAAAAACGAGTATCTTGATCGATGAAATATTCATAATCTAAAGTATGCACTTGAGCAGATCTTGATATGTTTGGTTTATCTGCATAAGTTAATAAATAACCTACTTTTCCTTTATTGAAATTTCTTCTATAACGAATAGCTTGGAAATTTCTAGCTTTATAAATATCCGTTCCCTTCTCAAAAGCAGAGAAAATACCAAACTCATTGATTGCTCCTGATTGGGTATACCTTAAGGCAAGATCAATATCACTTGTAGATGAATTATCTTTAAGGCATTTATCAGCGAGTCTTTCGACTAATTCATTACAATCATAATCTGGCGCTGCACCAATTCTTCTGGTGTTTACAAGATAGGTTCTCCAGCCAGTTATTTGAAATAAATTTTGATTTTCAGTGAAGAAAGGTCTCTTATCTTCATAATATGTCTCTGTTGAATCAAAATTAACAATAACATCATCACTTTCTACTTGGCCAAAATCAGGATTTATAGTTACATCTAATCTCTTTTCAGCATCTATAGACCAAAATATTTCACCACCTATTTTATTGATTTGTTCATCTGTAACTTGCTCTTGTGAAATTGAAATATAGGGATAGAAATCAGCACCACTTTTTGTATTTCGGGCAAAATTCTTTACTTTTATTGGTTCAAATTTAGACAAAAAAGCTGAGTCAGTACTCCAAATAGCAGGAAAACTTGACCATTCATTACTGAGAAAATCAAAAGTATTCAATCTTATTTTGATCTCTATTTCATCTTCGGAAGATGAACTGATGGGTGCTACATCCCAAGGAATTAAAAACTCAGAGTACCAAGCTTCACTATCTTTACTAGTTTTAACGAACCACACTCCATCCCAATCTTGATTGAACTGATTCTCATTCGAAACAGTCCCATCGCCAACAGAATCTCCTAGGGATGTTCCAAAAGAAAATCCGTTATTACCATTTCCTACGAAATCTATAATGATAAAATTTCTATCTCCATCTACCATCCATGCATCTCGCTTATGTTGAATTGAGGTTTGTCTCTCTGAAGGTTTAAAATTTTTAAAGCCAAAGTAAATTCCTTTTTCATTAGCAAAATATAAAACTTCAATTTTATATTTTGATTTTTTTAAGATATTTGGCTGAACAATTAAAAGGTCATCAATTGACTTAGCTGAATTCCATTCATCTTCATCAAGAATTCCATCGATGAGAATTTCACTTATTGAAAAGCTAGGAATGAGAAGTAAGTATAGAAAAATTATGTATTTTTTCTTTAGTTTCAATTTGGCGTAAATCAAGAGAATTTTTTCGCAGATTTATTCTACAAAGATCGTGATTTTATCGGAAATCACCGGCTCTTTGTGCGGAATGTGGAGGTAATTTCCCATTAAAAGTTGCAGGGTTCTTTTTCCTTTGGATAATTCAAGAACTGTTTGAGTCTGGCCTTTACCAAAGTGAATATGGTTTTTATCAGCTGGAATAGGTTTTAAAAGATTTGGTAAATTTTCTAAATCAACAAGTAGATGATGATGGCCAGAATTAGGGAAATCTATTCCTGCAGGAGCCACTCCCATTCCTGACAATCCAAAAACTATTTTCACAGGCCCATTTAGTGTTGCACCATCCTTAGGCTCAATAAAATAAAGCTCAATCTCGCTTGAAGATACAAAACTTGAGCAAAAAACAAAAATTAAGGGATAAAAAAATTTAAACATATTTGCCTTCTTGATACACCAGAGGTTTTAAAGCCTCATTATGGATTAAATCTTGAATCTCACCAATGAAGATAGAGTGAGTAGTATCCTCCATAATTTCTTTTAAGTTACAGAAGAGATTTGATTGGGCATTTTCCAAATATGGAGTCTCCTCCTTTTTAAGCCAAGAATCATTAGAAAATCTTTCATTAATTTTCTCTGAATTACTACAAATATCAGCCACATGTTCTTGTTCCTTACTTAATAAGTTAAGACAAAAAGATTCAGTGGTCTTTATAAAATCGTGCATAGCTGCAGATTTATTTATACAAACAAGCATTCTTGGTGGATCAGCTGATAAAGAGGCTACTGAAGAAACAGTCATTGCCTCTTTTGAAACTGAATTTCCTGAAGAAATTACATAAACTGTTTGAGCTTGTGTTCTTAAAATATTTAGAAATATATCTTGCATTTTGTTGCGATTAGAAAAGAGAATTATAAAAGAAAATTATGAGCAATAAAGCAATTAAAGGATCATTCAGAATAATAAGTGGAAAATATAAAGGAAAGAAATTTGAATTCATTCCTTCTGATGATCTTAGACCAACTCCAGATAGGATCAGAGAAACTCTATTTAATTGGCTTGGACAAATTGTTGGCAATAAAAATTGTTTAGATATATTTGCTGGAACTGGATCCTTAGGACTTGAATCCTTATCAAGAGGTGCAGACAAAGTTACATTCGTTGAAAAAAATTCTCACCATTTAAAGAAAATTAAAGAGTACGTTGAGAAAATTAAAGCTGACAAAGATGTCTTTATAATTAAAAAAGATGTACTGACTTGGTTGGATGAAACAAATCAAGTATTTGATTTAATATTTGTCGATCCGCCTTTTTATACACAGCTTGCTGAGAAAGTCCTTTTAAAAATTAAATCAAATTCCCTGCTTTCTAGTTTCGGGAAAATTTATCTGGAAGTAGAAAAAGAGTTGGATTTAAATTTTTTGGCGAAGGATTGGGAAATCGTAAAAGAGACTAAATCAGGTAAGAAGCAGTATTTATTAATCAAAGAAAAATAGTTATTTACCTTTCTTCATTGAACTGAAGAATTCATTGTTGGTCTTATGTTTACCAAGTTTATCTATCAGCCATTCAGTTGCATCAACATCTTCCATATCATTGAGAAGCTTTCTAAGAATATTAATCCTTTGAAGTTCTGCATCATCAGTTATCAACTCTTCTCTTCTTGTTCCTGATCGTCTTATGTTAATGGCTGGAAAGACTCTTCTTTCTGCAATTGATCTGTCTAGGTGAATTTCTTGATTTCCTGTTCCTTTGAATTCCTCATAAATTACTTCGTCCATTCTAGATCCTGTATCAATAAGTGCAGTTGCAATTATGGTGAGGCTCCCACCGCCTTCAATATTTCTTGCAGCACCAAAAAATCTTTTTGGTTTTTCTAAAGCATTAGCATCCACACCACCCGTTAATATTTTTCCAGAAGCTGCTTGGGTAGAATTATAAGCTCTAGCTAAACGAGTAATTGAATCTAGTAAGATGATGACATCATTTTTTGTTTCAACAAGTCTCCTAGCTTTAGCAATTACCATTTCAGCTACTTGCACATGTCTTGAAGGTGGTTCGTCAAAAGTAGAAGCAACAACTTCACCACGAACTGATCGTTTCATGTCTGTTACTTCTTCAGGTCTTTCATCGACTAAAAGAACCATAAGCTTACTATCAGGACTATTTCTTTCTATTGAATGAGCAATTGTTTGAAGAAGAAGAGTTTTTCCTGCTTTAGGGGGAGATACAATTAATCCTCTTTGTCCTTTACCTGTTGGAGCAGTTAAATCAATAATTCTTGCTGATAAATCTTCTGTAGTCCCGTTTCCAGCTTCCATGACGATTCTTTCTTCAGGGAATAATGGTGTTAAGTTTTCAAAAGCAACTTTTGATTTCGTTTGTTCTGGAGCAGTAAAATTAATATTTTCTATCTTTAAAAGTGCAAAATATCTCTCACCTTCCTTAGGTGGTCTTATTTTTCCAGATATGGAATCACCAGTCTTAAGCCCAAATCTTCTTATTTGGCTAGGAGAAACATATATATCATCTGCACCAGCTAAATAAGATGAAGACGGTGATCTCAAAAACCCGAATCCGTCATTTAGAATTTCAAGAACGCCTTCACCTTCTATATCTTCACCTTTTCCAGAATGAGATTTGAGAATTCCAAAAATAACATCTTGTTTTTTTGAGCGGGCAAGATTTTCAATACCCATCTCTTCAGCAAGACTGATTAATTCTTCTACGGGCTTGGCTTTTAATTGGCCTAAATGCATAACAAATATTGGGATTTAATTAAAGATTGTCTAAGACTAGGTGGATTAATCTAACACCTTAGTTAACCCTAGTCTAGGTTAAATTAAATGTGTGGTTCTAAAAATGATAAGAGCTGAGCCTTTGATAAAGCACCTATTGCCTGATCAACTATCTCACCATCCTTGAATAGAATTAGCGTTGGAATGCTCATTATGTTTAATTGAGCAGCTAACTCTTGATTTGCATCAACATCAACTTTTCCAACAGTGAGCTTTTCTGACATCGAAGAGGCAACTTCTTCCAGTATCGGGGCTACCATTTTGCATGGGCCACACCATTCTGCCCAGTAATCTACTAGCACAGGTTTATTCGACCCAACAGTTTCTGTAAAGTTTTCTTTATTTAGCTCTATCGTGTTACTCATAAAATTTATATTAGGTTGAATTTAAAAAATGCAAATTAAAAGTTATCAGTTACAGCGCCCTCAGACGCTGATGCCACAGATCTAGCGTATTTAGCTAGAACTCCTCTTTTTGGAGGCTCCTTCAAAGATTGCCATTTCTTCTTTCTATCAGCTAGCTGTTTTTCAGAGATATCGACATTTATTTGATCTTTATTTGCATCAATGGTGATTAGATCTCCATCATGCAAAAGCCCGATTGGACCTCCGTTTGCAGCCTCAGGAGTAATGTGACCAACCACAAAACCGTGAGACCCGCCTGAGAATCTTCCATCAGTAATAAGCGCAACTTTATCGCCTAGCCCAGCTCCCATAATTGCAGCTGTGGGTTTCAGCATTTCCCTCATACCTGGACCTCCCACAGGACCTTCGTATCTGATAACCATTACCGAACCTTCTTGAATGGTATTTTTGAAAATAGCATCAACGGCCTCTTCTTCAGATTCAAATATTATTGCAGGACCTGAAAAAGATAATCCCTCTTTCCCAGTTATTTTGGCTACAGCCCCTTCAGGAGCGAGATTACCTTTCAAAATCCTAATATGACTTTCTTTCTTAATTGGTTTACTAATTTGAGAAATAATTTTTTGGTCATCTTTATACGGTTCAATATTTTTAAGGTTTTCTTCTACAGTTTTTCCTGAAACGGTCAAACAACTTCCATCAAGCAATCCTTCAGATAGCATCATTTTCATTAAAGGTTGAATTCCTCCTTGCTCATTCAAATCACTCATTAAATAATAACCAGAAGGCCTGATGTCAGATAAAACGGGTGTATTTTTTCCAATCCTAGTGAAGTCATCGAGGTTTAAATCAACATTTGCAGATTTTGCCATTGCCAAAAGATGGAGAACCGCATTAGTTGAACCACCCAAAGCAATCACTACTTTAATAGAATTTTCAAAAGCACTCTTAGTTAATATGTCACTGGGTTTAATATCTTTTTCTAGTAAGTAGTCGATAGCTTTTCCTACTGCTAAGCAATCATTTCTCTTTTCCTCAGAAATGGCATCTTGTGAACTGCTACCAGGCAAGCTCATTCCCAAAGCTTCAATTGCCGATGCCATAGTGTTTGCCGTATACATTCCTCCACAAGAACCAGGTCCAGGAAGTGCATTTTTCTCAATTGCAATGAGTTCTTCCTCACTTATTTGATTTTGAGAGTATGCTCCAACCTTCTCAAGAACAGTAGCAAAATCTGTATGATCCTTTCCTGGTTTTATAGAGCCTCCATAGACAAACAAACTTGGCCTATCTAATCTTATCAATCCCATCATGCAACCAGGCATATTTTTATCGCATCCACCAATTGCTACAACAGAATCAAATGACTGACACCCAACAACTGTCTCAATTGAATCTGCAATGACTTCCCTAGATACCAAAGAATATCTCATCCCTAATGTACCCATTGAAATACCATCAGAAATCGTAATAGTATTAAAAAGGACTGACTTTAAGCCAGCATGATCAACAGAATTGCATATGGTTTCTGCCAATTCATTGATGTGCATATTGCAAGGAGTCACATTCGACCAAGTTGAGGCAATGCCAACTTGTGGCTTTTTAAAATCCTCGTCTGTAAAACCTGTTGGTCTTAGCATTGACCTTGCTCCAGCTTGATCGATTCCGTCAACTAGAGAAGATGAATATTTTCTTTTTTTAGACATTGTGACTAATTATAAGCTGCGTTTATAAGATTGATTGTATATCCATCTTTAGGTGTATCAAATATTTGATCAGTCGGACCAGATTCGATTATTGAGCCTTTTTTCATTACTAAAACTTTATCTGACATTGATCTTATAACTCTTAAATCATGACTAATCAAAACATAGCTTATTTTTTTTGAATTTTGTAAATCCTTTAACAACAGAAGTATCTCCTTTTGAATTGAAACATCTAAAGCTGATGTTGGCTCATCCAGTAAGATCAATTTAGGATCTGTAATCAAAGCCCTTGCGATAGCAATTCTTTGTCTTTGACCTCCGGAAAATTCATGTGGAAATTTTTTTAGACAAGAAGGATCTAAATGAACGTCGTTTATTGATTCTAGGATGCGTTGTTTTTTTTCTTTTTCACTCATTTGTTTGAAATGGATATCCAAACCTTCTTTAATAATCTCTTCCACTTTCATTCGAGGGGAAAGAGAGCTAAATGGATCTTGAAAAACTACCTGACAATTCTTTCTTAGATTACTTAACTTATCTTTTTTCAATATTTCATTTTCAAATAAAATTTTTCCTGAGTATTCTTCAATACCTAAAATTGCTTTGAGAATAGTTGATTTCCCTGATCCTGATTCTCCTACAATTCCTAAAGTGGAATTAGTGATTAAAGAAAATGAGATTTTTTTAACTGCATCAAACCTTTCTTCCTTTCGAAGAAAAGAAGCTTCTTTAACTTGATAGCTTACATTTAGATTTTTGCATTCCAGAATTTTAGAACCTGACATGTTTTTAATCTCTTTGGGTTCGGGAATAGACTCTATTAATCTTTTTGTATAAGAATCTCTTGGATTAGAGAAAATGTCTGAGGTGGTTCCTTGCTCTATTACATTTCCTTGATTCATCACCAAAACCTTATCTGCGAATCGTTTCACAACATTTAAATCATGCGTTATAAAAATTATGCTGAGGTTTTCCTCCTCTTTCAATTTGTTCAGAAGGATTAGTAATTCTTTTTCAACAGTGACATCCAAGGCTGTTGTCGGTTCATCCGCAATCAATATTTGAGGATTGTTTGATAAAGCCATTGCAATCATGACCCTTTGTCTTTGTCCTCCTGAAAGCTGATGAGGAAATGAAGAAAACTTTTGCTCTGGGTCTTCTATTTCAACTTTCCTTAATAAATCTATGGCTTTATCTCTTGCATCTTTTTTAAATACTTTATTATGGACTTGAATTGACTCTATTATTTGCTTTCCAACTTT
>CABZTA010000008.1 GCA_902528485.1 uncultured SAR86 cluster bacterium | reverse complement strand
AAAACCTTCTTGCGGAGAGACAGAAACCGATTCAATTTCAAAACTAGAAGGTAAAATGGACTGCAAAGAATCAAGAAACCTATTATCTTGGGAACTTAAAACAAGACTAAAAAAAATAACTGAGGTTGTAACAAAATATCTCATTTTACCCTCTTGGATGATGAGTTTTATGAATAGACTTTAGTCTTTCGTTTGCCACTTCTGTGTAAATTTGGGTTGTATTGAGACTCGCGTGTCCAAGTAAAAGTTGGACAACCCTCAAGTCGGCTCCATTATTCAGTAAGTGAGTCGCAAAAGCATGTCGCAAAGTATGAGGTGATATTTTAGATGAATCAATGTTTGCCTTCATACAATAATCCTTAATTCTTAACCAAAAACCTTGTCTGGTAATTCCTGCTCCACGAGAATTTAAAAATAAATGATCCTCTGTAACATTTTTAAGTAACTCGGGTCTTATTAGCTCAATATAATTTTTTAATAAGCTGATAAGCTCCTCCCCTATTGGCACTATTCTTTCTTTAGAACCTTTTCCAAGAATTCTAATTACCCCTTGATTAAAATTTATATCACTTAATTTAAGATTAAGAAGTTCCGACACACGCATACCGCAAGAATATAAAGCTTCAATCATTGTTTTATCCCTAAAACCTAAGTTTGTCTTTTCGTTTGGGGCATCGAGAAGATCATTAATTTGTTGCTCAGTTAACGTATTAGGCAGTTTTCTAGGTAATTTTGGACTCTCTATATCTTTTGTAGGATTGCTTTGAATTAAATTTCTAGATTCAAGATGACCAAAGAAAGCTTTTAGAACAGACAAATTTCTTGCAACCGTTTTAGCTGATAGGCCTTTAGAAAGTCTAAACGACATAAATTCCATGATTTCTGCTCTGGTCACATTAGTTAATACAATTTTTGATTTATCCAAATATTTCAAAAAAAGATTCAGATCCCTTGAGTAAGAGTCCAATGAATTTTTAGATAACCCTTTTTCAATCCATAGGGAGTCTATGAAACTTTCTATTTGTAAACTATTTTCTCTCATGAGAACGAGAGATTAGATTTTTTCTTGAATTCTTGCTGATCTTCCAGATCTTTCTCTAAGGTAGTAAAGTTTAGACTGTCTAACTTTACCCTTTCTCTTTAATTCAACTGACTTAATCAAAGGACTATGCAGTTGAAAGGTCCTTTCAACACCAATACCACTTGATATTTTTCTTACGGTAAATGATGAGTTTAAACCCCTATTTTTTCTACCGATCACAACCCCTTCAAAAGGTTGTGTTCTCTCCCTTGACCCTTCTTTAACAATAACCTGTACTAAAACTGTATCTCCCTGATTGAATTCAGGTAAGTTCTCTTTTAGTTGAGCGTTTTCGACTATTTGTACTGACTTTCTAGTTTTCATTATCAATTAAGCTTAAAAGCTCGGCAATTCTATCAGATTCATAGCCAAGGTCACTAAGAAATTCTTTAATTAGGTCGATATCTTGCTGGCTCAGATCATGTTGTCTGATAAGATCTTGCCTACTTAAAAAAGTCTTACCAAGTGAATGTTTTCTCTTCCATTTTTCAATTTGGTCATGATTTCCTGACAGTAGGGTTTCAGGAACTTCTCCAAGATCATTTTGGTCTGGTCTGGTGTATTGAGGATGTTCCAAAAGAGCATTCTCGAAGGAATCATTATTTACAGATTCTTCATCACCAACCACGCCATCAATAAATCTGATGATGGCCTCTAAAAGAACCATAGAGGGAATTTCACCTCCCGTTAATACATAATCTCCAATGCTAATCTCCCTATCAACTTCTGCGTCTATGACACGCTGATCCAGACCTTCGTATCGTGATGATAAAAATATTAGTGAATCTTCTTTTGAAAGCTCCCTGGCTTTTTGTGCTGTAAAGGTTTCTCCAGATGCTGATAAATGAATTACTTTTGACGAGCCGGAAAAAGTATCTTTAGTATGTTTAATACATTTTTGTATCGGTTCTGATTTAAATACCATTCCAGGTCCTCCCCCATAAACCTTATCGTCTATTCTGTCTTTATTATTTAAAAAATCTCTGGGATTAAAACTTTTGATTTGAATTAATCCTGAATCCGTAGCTTTTTTTACGATTCCGGATTGAGAGAATGGAACAAAAATTTCTGGGAAAACAGAAATAAAGGCATATTTTTTAATCAATTTCCCAATCCACTATTATGTGTTCGCTAATTTCAATTACAAACTTACCAAATATCAAAGGAATTAAAACTTCTTCATTGTTAATGTCGCAAACAAGAACATCATTAGCTCCTGTAGGCATTATTTCTTTAACGTATCCATTGTAGTTATTGTTTAAACTCATCACTTTTTTTCCAATCAAGTCTTTCCAATAAAATTCGCCATCTGGAAGATCAGGCAGATTATCTTCATCAATAAAAAGATCCAGATTTTTGAGTTTTTCTGCCTCGGACATCGAGTTTATAGAATCAAACTTAATTAAAGTTTTTTTTCCTGATTTGGATATTTTGTCTAAAGTAAATTTATGGATACCGTCAGCATCAATGAAAAATTCTTTATATTTAGACAGTCCAGATGGATTATCTGAGTGGGCTATTAGATTAAGATGACCTTTCAAACCTATCGGTTTTCCAAGCCTACCAATCAAAATGAGGTTCACTTTTTCAGCAAACCCCATTTCATTAATGAAAAATAGATATTATTTTTCGTCGTCTTCGCCTGTTACAGCATCCTTGATGGATTCAACGACGTTTGAGACTCCCTCAACGGCAGCTTCAACTGTTTCGCTTACCGCTTCAACAGCTTCCTCAACAACTTCTCCGACGCCTTCTACAGCCTCTTTAGCGGTATCAACTACTGTCTCAGCTGCTTCACCCACTATTTCTGCAGCACCTTCAACTACTTCTGATGCAGTATCTGTTACAGCATCAACTGCAGCTTCTGCAACTTCGGTAACTCCTTCAGCTACTTCCTTGACGGCACCCTTTACATCACCGTCCATGACAGCATCTGCAACTTCGCTAGCTGCTTCAGCAACTTCGCTTGCAACTTCAGTTACTCCATCTACAGCGGCATCAACAGTTTCACCAACTGCTTCGATAACTTCCTTAGCAGTATCGACAACCCCTTCAGCAGCAGCTCCAGCTGTTTCAACAACAGCCTCTACGCCTTCTCCAGCGACTTCAGCAGCTCCTTCGATGGCTTCTTTAGCAGTTTCACCAACTCCTTCTATGCTTTCTTCAATAATATTTTTATCATCTTCCATATTTACTTCCTCTTTATTTAAATTTTCTCCATCCGCAACATCTACGTCTGAATTTTCATTGCTAGATTGATCTGACGAGTTGTCAATTTTATTTTGTTCTGATTTTTTTGCAATAATCTTTTGCTTTCTTGACTCCTTTTTATCCTGAAGTTTAGAGAGTTCATCAGGAGTCATTTTTGACTCCTTAACAAGATTAGTTACCTTCTCGGAGGTTTGAGCACCTTTGCTAAGCCAATATTCAAGTCTCTCATGATCAATTTTGAGACGTATTTCTTGACCGGACGCGAATGGATTGAAAAAACCTAACCTTTCAATATAACCACTGTCTCTAGGCCTTCTAGAGTCAGTGACGGTGAAATGATAGAAGGGTTTTTTCTTCGCCCCACTTCTGGATAATCTAATTGTTACCATTTGCTAAAAAATAAGAAGGCCATTCTAAGTTAAATATTTATCTATTCAAGGAAAACATTCTATAATTTAACAATAATTAACTAATTACTTTAAATATTGAACGATCTCCCTGTCTGGCTTCTCCTGGCTAGTATTTTTGTCTTACTTATTTTGTCTGCTTTTTTCTCTGGCTCTGAGACTAGCATGATGGCAATTAATAGGTACAGATTAAAATATTTAGCAAGGGAAAAGAATAAATCTGCGATAAGAATAGAAAAACTATTGAGGAGACCTGATAGGCTTTTAGGGATAATCTTAATAGGAAACAACTTTGTTAATATACTTGCGTCTGCTTTAACCACAATATTATTCATAAAGTTATATGGTGATGTGGGTGTATTAATTGGATCAATTCTTCTTACAATCGTAATTTTAATTTTTTCAGAAGTTACTCCAAAAACTTTTGCGGCGATCAAACCTGAACCGTTGGCTTTTTTCTCATCTCTTCCTCTAAAGATTTTACAAAAACTTCTTTTTCCTTTGGTTTCTGTTATTAATTATTTTTCAAATTTTCTGTTAAAATTTTTAGGAATCAATAAGACTGAAAACGAGAGCGAAGATGTCTCTCCCGAGGAGCTCAAAGCTATTTTAGAGACATCAGGTGATTTAATTCCTACAAGGTATCAAGATATGCTCTTAAGTATTTTAGAGCTAGATAAAATTTCTATTGAGGAAGTAATGACTCAAAGATCTGAGATTATTGGTATTGATTTAAGCGATGATTTTGAAGAGATACTAGAGCAGCTTCAAAAAAATCAGGTCGATTTTCTGCCGATTTTTGATCAAAATTTAGACGATTTGAGAGGAATGCTTGACCTTTACGGAATAACGAACTTTTTATCTCAAGAGGTTAAAGATTTAGACAACTTAGTTGAGGTATCAGATGATGCTTACTTCATCCCAGAAAATACCTCTTTGAGTCAACAATTATTTAATTTCCAAAAAGAAAGAAAAAGAGTTGGGATTGTTATCGATGAATACGGCTCAGTTAAAGGGTTGCTTTCGTTGGAAGATATATTGGGTGAAATTGTAGGCGAGCTAGCGAAGAATAATGATGATTCTAAATTTGAAATAATGGAGCAAAGAGATGGATCTTTTTTAATTGATGCAAGTATTCCAATCAGGGAGATTAATAGAAAATTAGAATGTGATTTGCCTTTAAATGGGCCAAGAACTCTCAATGGGCTTATTTTAGAACAGATAGGAACAATCCCAGAAGCTAATGTCAGTATTAGTATTCAAGATACAATTATTGAGACGGTATTGGTCAGAAACAACATGATAAAGATAGCTAGGCTATTTAAATCTTCTGAAGAAGAGGATTCAGAAAATTAAATATAGAAAGCTAAGCCAGAGAAAACTACTGTTAGTGCAAGGCTTGAAGTAATAACACTTCTTACCGATGCTATAACTGGATACATCTTTCCATAAATTGCATTAAGTTCAATCAAGGCAATCACTAAGCAAATGATTAGAAAATCCAGACCTAAATATCCTGGATCAGTGCCAGTAGCGGGCGTTCCCATGAAATAAGATTTCACAGGACTATGGGCAGAAGAAATCATAAAGTACAACATCGGGAGGGAGAATAAAGTATTTGTTCTTGAGGCTAATCCTGCTTTTGCCCCAGCAGCAACAGCATCGCCTTCTTTAAGACCGATAACAATTTTTTGATTTCTCCAAATGATACCCCAGACGTTTAGCATCATTAAAGTTCCCATTATTGATCCGAGAATAATCTCAGTAGTAGCTAAGACCTGGAGAAAGTAAAGAAGGATTAATCCTGTTAGAAAGGTAAAGAAAGCTGCCCATCGGAACCACCATAAAGCATTAGGTGCTAATTTCTTCATTACATCGGCTTTAGCATCTGAATCTGCAATTTTAACGTATTCTGTTTGAACGAAGTTAAAATAGTAAAGTAATCCTATCCAAACTATTCCAAAAAGGACGTGCCCCCATCTAACGAGAACATTGTAAATAAATAATTCTTCCATAATCTGTACCTCATTCAGATTATAGAGGGATTATCTATAATTTATAATTTAAATAAAATTTGAGAGCAAAAAAATTAAATTTTGCAAATCTAGACAAGAATCTTCTCAACCTTACCAATTATTGATGATAAAGAATGATTGAAGTCGCAGGACGATGAATAGCATCTTGGATTTGTTCCCTCTACTCTTAATTCATTTTCATTTATCCATTTAACTTTCTTAATAATCTTACCGTAGGGCTCAACATCTAAGATAACCAAGTCTCCTTTATTAATATCAGTATTTTTCAAGCAAATAACTTTATCTCCATCCTTCAAGATTGGATTCATGCTATTTCCTGAGACGGAAAAAATATCAGACATTATCAAGATCTGGATATATCATATTTAATGAAGGAGGATATGGAGCCTTTACGCTTTTGGTTTTAATATCTTTTGTTGCCCAGAATATTTCGCTGAATTCATTTACTAAATCAACCAAAATTTCTCCATTTTTTCTATCAATACCCTGTTTGCACTTAGATCCTTGAAGCATAATCTGATGCACTAAATCATGAATTTTAGGGAATGATTTAATCTGAGGCTCTTTAAAGTAGTCTCCCCAGATGATTCTTACCTCATCTTTTACAATGCTAGCTTGTTTTTCCTTTTCAGCAGTTAGTCTTGAAATTTCAGAAATATTAGAATTTTCATCTTCATGAGATGTCTCGTTAATAATATCCAAGATTCTTACTACGCTCAAAGCTGCAACTTGAATGACAATTGGGTCATAAATTTTGCAAGGGATATCGCAATGCGCGAGAACTTGATCAAATTTCATTTAATCTTCCTCCAAAGAAATTTAGATAATATTAATGCAATGAATAAAATAGATAAACTTTCCAAATGAAAATGAAAAATATTATCAAAAGAATGTGCAATTAAAATATTTGGCAAAAATAAGGTTAATAAGTAAATTTTCATATCTCTATTTTAGTTCATTAAAAAAAAATAGGGGCTTTCGGCCCCTATTTTTATAACATTATTCAAACTTACATCATTCCATCCATTCCGCCCATTCCAGGAGGCATGCCAGCTGGCATCGCTGGAGCTTCTTGAGGAATTTCCGAAATCATTGCTTCTGTGGTTATCATCAAACCTGCTACTGATCCTGCAGCTTGTAGAGCTGTCCTAGTAACTTTAGCAGGGTCTAAAATTCCCATTGCGATCATATCGCCAAAATCTCCTGATGAAGCATTGAATCCATAATTTCCATCTTCTGATTTTATCTTATCGACAACAACGGAAGATTCTTCACCGGCATTTGAGACTATCTGCCTGATAGGAGCTTCCATGGCTTTAAGTGCGATAGAAATTCCAATGTTCTGATCTTCGTTGTCTCCTTTAAGCTTTGCGCATCCTTGAAGAGCTCTGATTAAGGCAACTCCACCGCCGGGAACGACTCCTTCTTCAACCGCAGCCCTAGTAGAGTGAAGTGCATCCTCAACTCTAGCTTTTTTCTCTTTCATTTCCATTTCAGAACCAGCACCAACTTTTATTACAGCTACACCACCGGCAAGTTTTGCAACTCTCTCTTGAAGTTTCTCTTGATCATAGTCAGAAGTAGTTTCCTCTATCTGAGCTCTAATTTGGTTTACTCTTCCGGAAATATTATCCTGTGAACCAGCTCCATCGATTACAGTTGTATTTTCTTTTG
This sequence comes from uncultured SAR86 cluster bacterium, assembly GCA_902528485.1. GTDB lineage: Bacteria > Pseudomonadota > Gammaproteobacteria > Magnimaribacterales > AG-339-G14 > CACNYO01. Next base: position 27,853 of record CABZTA010000008.1, on the reverse strand, counting down.
ATAAAACAATCTTCTTAGCTGTACCTAAAGATTCAAGAGTAGCATTTTCCAGTTCAAGACCAACTTCTTCAGAAATTACAGTCCCTCCAGTAAGAATAGCGATGTCTTCGAGCATAGCTTTTCTTCTGTCACCAAAACCAGGCGCCTTACATGCAGCAACTTTTACCACACCTCTCATGTTATTTACAACAAGCGTAGCTAAGGCTTCTCCTTCAATGTCCTCTGCAATTACAAGAAGAGATCTTCCTGCTTTTGCAACGCCTTCTAACAAAGGAAGTAAATCTCTTATATTCGAAATCTTTTTGTCGTGCAAAAGAATAGCCGGATCCTCAAGTTCTGTAATCATTTTCTCTTGGTTATTAATAAAATAAGGTGAAAGGTATCCTCTATCAAATTGCATACCTTCAACAACCTCCAGTTCATTTTCTATACCGCTAGCTTCTTCAACAGTAATGACTCCTTCTTTTCCAACTTTTTCCATCGCTTCAGCAATGATATTTCCAACCTCTTCATCGCTATTAGCTGAAATTGTTCCTACTTGAGCTATCGCATTACTTTCTTCGCATGGTTGAGACATTTGCTGAACGCTTTCAACTGCTTGAGCAACTGCTTTGTCTATGCCTCTTTTTAAGTCCATAGGATTAAAACCAGCAGCAACAGACTTAAGTCCCTCATTTACTATAGATTGAGCTAACACAGTTGCAGTAGTAGTTCCATCTCCCGCTGCATCAGAAGTTTGACTTGCAACTTCTTTTACCATTTGAGCTCCCATGTTTTCGAATTTATCTTCTAGTTCGACTTCTTTGGCAACTGAAACACCATCTTTAGTAACGGTGGGTGCACCAAATGATTTGTCCAAGACTACATTTCTTCCCTTGGGTCCTAAAGTTACTTTTACAGCATTTGCTAAAACGTTTACTCCTTCGAGCATTTTGCTTCTTGCTGAATCACTAAATTTTACATCTTTAGCCATTTTTACCTCTTTAAATTAATAATATTAAGAAATGGTGCCGAGAATATCGCTTTCACTTAAGATCAAAAGCTCTTCACCATCAACTTTGACAGTATTACTTCCGGCATATTGCCCAAAAACAATAATGTCTCCCACTTTAACGCTAACTCCTTGAGTTTCACCTGAATCAAGAACTCTTCCAGGACCAACTGCTAGAATTTCTCCCTGAGAAGGCTTTTCGGCAGCACTTCCAGGTAAAACGATTCCTCCGGCTGTAGTTTCTTCTTCATCACTACGCTTTACAAGGACTCTGTCTCCTAAAGGATTAAATTTCATACTATTACTCCTTAATAAAATTCAATATAATTGAGTGCGGCATTGTATGCGACACGCCATTCAATAACAATAGATATATATAGTCTCAAAAAAAATTTTCAATAAATTTTATAAAAAAAAAGTTAAAAAAAATGCCTAAATAGTAAAATAAGAGGTCGAAAAGTGAAGCATCTCTATAAGTAAGAAAAAATTGGATTATTTCCGTAGTTGGAGCATAAAAACTTATGAATAATGAAGCTATAAAAATATTTGATGCCTTTGTTAAAAAAAGATAAAAAGAAGAATGCAGAAAAATGAAGCAAGTAATCAGGAAAGGTTAATTTTTTTCGCTGCTTGATTCAGAAAACAAGCCGAAGGAAACAAAAGCTAAGGTGAAACAAAATAATATCCGCCAAAAGTTTAAAAACATTCTTCAATCTTTCAAAGATAATTTAAAAGAACTATTTACCAATAATAGTGTAAATATAATTGCCGGAATACCGGAGAGCGCACAGATGACAAAAAATTCTCCAAAACCGTATGAATCAACAATGAATCCAGATGAGCTTGAAATCAATCTTGATGGCAAGGTTCCTAACAAAAATAAGCCAGCATATTGAGTTGCTGTATATGTTTTAGAAACAACACTGGAAAGGAGAGAAATTACTACTACTACAACAAACCCTTGAGTGAAATTATCAGCAGTTATCGTTAAAACAAGAAAACTCAAATCTCTACCTACATTATTTAGCAATAAAAAAAATAGGTTAGTTACAGGAGCCAAAATAGAGCCTGCAACAAGCATACTGGCAATTCCAAATCTATGGATTAATAAACCACCAAATAAACCTCCTGCAATCGTCATGGAAAGACCATAAAGATTGGTATAAGTAGCCACCTCAGACTTAGTAAATCCAAGATATTGGTAGAAAGGCATTGCCATAGGACCAAGAAAAATATCACTTAATCTATAGGTAAACATAACCAATAACAAAATAATTAAATGATTTTTATACCTTAGAAATAAATCTAAATATGGATCTAGAAAGCTATCTTTAAGCCATTTACCAAAATTAGTGAATGGGGATAGCATGGGTTTTGCAATCCTATCTGGCTCATCCAAAAAGTAAAAAGTTAGAATAGAGAAGCCAATAAAAAATAACCCAAGAGAAACATAAGCAGTCTGGAATCCAAAAATTTCAGCAAGATATAAACCAATAACTTGAGAGATTAAGACCGCTCCAATTCGATAACCTATTACATAAACTGATGATGCTTCTCCAAGCTCTTTTTTTTGAACAAGTTCGATCCTCAGTGCATCTACACAAATATCTTGGGTTGCAGAAAAGATACTTATGAAAAAAGCTATATAAGCAAAAAATAAGATATTTGAATTTGGATCAATCATCCCTAATGAGATCACAAAGCAGCCTGTTACAATCTGAGAAAAAATAAGCCAACTTCTTCTCTGCCCAAAACCGTTGAGAATCGGCAAACTTAATCTATCAATTAATGGAGCCCATAAAGCTTTAATTGTGTAGACGATAAGAATCAAACTAAAAAGACCGATAGTGCTCTTTTCAATACCAGCTTCTGCGAGCCAATAATTTAATGGATCTATCAGTAATCCTAAAGGGACCCCAGATAAACAGCCCAATAATATAATTTGTAGATTTTTCTTCTGAAAATAAGCCAGAAAAGATTGACTAAATGAAGCCATTAATCTCTAAAATTTTTAAATTGCAAAGGCAGCTCAATATCAAGCGATTTAATTTCAGCCATAATTGATTGCAAGTCATCCCTCTTCTTTCCAGAAATTCTAACCGTATCCCCTTGGATGGAAGACTGAACTTTGATTTTAGAGGATTTAACAGCTTGGTTTATCATCCGACCAATATCTTGAGAGATGCCTTCATTAACAATAATCTCCTTTGATGCTTGGTTATTGGATTCAATTGTTGCATCCTCAGAAAGACATTTAATATCAATACCCCTTTTAGCTAGAGATTCTTTTAGTATCGGAAGCATTTGATCGATTTGAAAAGATTGTTGAGACTTCAAAGTAATTTTATTTTCATTTTGAAGAATCTCAGAATCAGTGCCTTTGAAATCAAATCTATTTCCAATAACTCTATTAGCTTGATCTATGGCATTGGTCAGCTCGTGTTGATCAACTTTGGATTCGATATCAAAAGAAGGCATTATTTGATTATTCTATCTTTAAATTTATCCCAATCGAACCCTTTTCCCGGATCAGATTTCCTTCCAGGAGCTATATCACTATGTCCAACAATTCTATCGAGTGTAATTGTTGGAAGCTCTGACATTAAGACGCTTGAAAGAGATGCCAGGGATTCGTATTGATTCTCCTCAAAAGAATCAACATCAGTACCTTCAAGCTCAATTCCAATTGAGTAATCATTACAATCTTCTCTTCCTTCAAAACTTGAAACCCCCGCATGCCAGGCTCTGTCTAAAATTGAAACAAATTGGGTAATTTTTCCATCTCTTTTTATCAAAAAATGACTTGATACCTTCAAATCTTTTATTTCTTGAAAATATTTATCTTTTGAATAATCAAGTTTATTTTGAAAAAAGTCTTCTACAAAGCTATTGCCAAAAATTCCCGGCGGAAGACTTATAGAATGGATCACAATTAAATCTATCTCTTCGTTGGACCTGTCATCATAATTAGGAGATGGACGTCTATTAGCTTTATCCAACCAGCCTTTTTCAAGTCTCATTCAATATTTTTTTAGCTAATATTTCTGCAGTTTCTGCACTAAGTGTCCATCCAAGATGCCCATGTCCAGTGTTATAAAAAATGCCTCCAAGATTGCTTTCAAAAAGAAGCGGCATCATGTCTGGAGTCATTGGCCTAAGTCCTGCCCAAGGCGTATAGCTCTCTGTACTCACATCTGGAAAAAATTTTTTTACCCAGTTTAATAATGGTCTGACCCTGTCTTGTCTTATATCTTTGTTGTATCCTGCTAACTCTGCTGTTCCTGCAACCCGAAGCCTATTGCCTAATCTACTTGAAACAATTTTTACTGGATCATCGATCAAGGAAACTTTAGGGGCTGCTTCCTGGGAAACTTGATCATTTAGATTGATGGTTACGCTGTAACCTTTTACTGGATAGACTTGCATTCTATCGCCTAATACATTGGCAAACTTTTGAGTGTCGACACCGGCACAAATCGCCACCTTATCAAACTCCAAACCTTCAATAATATTTCCATCAGAAATTGAAACAATGACACAATCTTTCTCTTTAAAAATTGTTTCTACCTCAGAATTAAATTTAGAAGTGAGTTTGTATTTATCTTCAAGCACCTTATGAAGATTCACGCAGAATTTATGGATATCTCCGCTTGCATCTGATTTTGTATAAATACCGCCGACAATTTTTTTTGTATTTTTGTCTGTTTTGAATGCTGGCTCCAAGTCCTCAATCTCATCAAGATCTAAATAATCCCATTCCATTCCATCTTGCTCAATCCAATTCTTTTTTTCTCTAGCAGCCTGCAATTCATTTTCATTATCGTAAATATGAAGTAGTCCCTTTTTTAATAAATTAAATTCAATTTTTTCATCATCAGCAATTTTGAAGTAATGCTCTCTTGCTTTTTTTGCCATATCTATTGTTTTTAGGGTATTGGATTTGTGCTTACCGGAAAAAGTTGCTGCAAGAAATCCAAGCATCCATTTGTACTTATTTATGTTTGGGGTTGGATTGAAGAGAAGAGGAGCATCCTTCTGGAACATCCATTTTATTCCGTTGAATAAATTTTTTGTTGTGTTCCAAGTTTCAGCGTTACTGGCACTTAATTGGCCCCCATTTGCATAACTGGTGGCCATTGCAGGATATCTTCTAGCATCTATAAGCGTAACTTCATGACCCCTTTTAGCTAATGAATAGGCAGTTGTAATTCCTGCTATACCTGAACCTATGACACCAATTCTTTTCATGAAACTAATTCTTTTGGAAGTTTAAAATTTACCGATTCTTTCAAGCCGTCCAGTTCCTGAGACATTTCAAATCCTAATTTTTGACATTTTAAGACAATACTTTGAACTAAAGACTCGGGAGCAGAAGCCCCAGCGGATATTCCTAATTTGAAAATTCCATCTAGTTGTTCAAGAGCTATCTCATCAGGATCATCAACTAATATGGATTTTACACCACAATTTTCTGACAATTCTTTTAGTCTATTTGAGTTAGAACTGTTGTTAGAACCCACAATTATTATCAGTTCTGTTTCTAATGCGAGCTGTTTAACAGCATCTTGTCTATTTTGTGTTGCGTAGCAAATATCATCAGAAGAAGGGCTTATTAGTTTAGGGAAGCGCTTTTTCAAAATATCTATAATCGATTTTGTATCATCCACAGATAAAGTTGTTTGAGTAACCATAGCAAGTTTGGAAGGCTGATCTATTTCTATATTTTTTGCATCGATTTCTGACTCAACTAAATAAATTTTACCTTTTGAGTCGTGAGGAAATCTTCCCAGAGTTCCTTCCACTTCAGGATGATTATCATGCCCAACTAAAATAATATCCAAACCTTGCCTCGCATATCTGATGACCTCCATATGAACTTTTGTGACAAGAGGGCATGTTGCATCAAAATAATTCAAATTCTTTGTTTCAGCATCATCCACAACTTTTTTAGAAACCCCATGAGCAGAAAAGATAGTTATTGCACCTTCTGGTATTTCATCAATTTGTTCAACAAAAATTGCTCCTTTAGATTTTAGATCTTCTACAACATTTCGATTATGAACTACCTCATGTCTGACATACACTGGCGGACCGAATTTCAATAATGCCTGATTTACAATTTCAATGGCACGATCTACTCCAGCACAGAATCCTCTTGGATTTGCTAACTTAATCTCTCTTTTCAAGAATTTTGCTCCTTAACTTTAAAATAATTTATCAGATAAAGTACTATTCCAATTGTTATAAATACATCAGCTAAATTGAATACATAAGGATTGAATGTAATAGCAATAAAATCAACCACGTGCCCTAAAAAAACTCTATCAAACAAGTTACCAAATCCTCCTGCAAGAATCAGACTCAAAGATATCAATTGAGTTTTGTTAGGCCTTTCTTGGTTTATAAATATCAACCAAGCTAAGTAAAGGCAGATTAAAAAGACAAGCAAGCTAAATACAAATCCTAGATTTAGGGCTTCATTATTAAGAATATTAAAAGCTACTCCGTAATTAGGGATATATACAAAATCAAGGAAATAAAAAACGCTTTTATGTTGGAAAAGGTCAAAATTTATCCTTATAAGATATTTTGAATATTGATCAAATATAAATAGTATCAAAATTAATAATCCCGCATAGGCCTTCATATCATCTGTCTTTCTTCTCCAGGAAAAGATAAATTCGATATACAACGAGAACAAATTTTATTGCCTTCATGATCAGATATATCAGCAACATGATGCCAGCATCTCTCGCATTTTTCATCGATTGAAACTTTGATATCAATTTTAGGCTCATCTGGATCTTTGTCAGAAACAGATAGACTTACTTTAGATACTAAAAAGAGAAACTTAAGTTCTTCTCCAAATCTTGAAAATTTTAGGAAATCATTCTCGCTAAAAGTTATATGAACTTCTGCATCGAGAGAAGAACCAATACTTCCTTCCTCTCTTAAGATTTCAATATTTTTATTTACTTCGTCTTTTAGATTAATTAAATCATTCCAAACATCTAAGTCTAACTCGAGTGGTTCTAGCAGCGAATACCATTCTTTCTCAAAAATTGAACTTTCATCTTTTGAAAATTCTTTCCATGCTTCCTCTGCTGTAAAGCTAATGATTGGACTACTCCAACGAATAAACATTTGGAGTAAATGGAACATTGCAGTTTGAGAAGATTTTCTTGCAGGTCCATCCTGATGAGATGTATAAGCTCTATCCTTAATTATGTCCAAGTAGAAACTACCTAATTCATTCGTACAAAAATTTAGGATTTTTTGAAATGCCAAATGAAAATCAAAATTTTCGTAATCGGCTACTATGTCCTTTTGGACATCCATTGCCTTAGCAACAATAAACTGATCTAACTCAACGAGTTCATTAATCTTTTGCAGTTGATTACTTTCATCAAAATCATACAAATTACTCATAAGAAATCTAATTGTATTTCTTATTTTTCTGTAGGAATCAGTCGTTCTATCCAAAATTTCATTTGAGAAATTCATCTCATTTCTAAACTCTGTTGAGGCAACCCATGCTCTTAAAATATCCGCCCCTTTTTGATTCCAAACAGATTGAGGAGAAACAACATTTCCTAAAGATTTAGACATTTTCTTCCCTTCACTATCAACAACAAAGCCATGCGTTACTACATTTCTAAACGGTGGTAGATTATTAATTGTCATCCCTGTAAGAAGAGATGACTGAAACCAACCTCTGTGCTGATCAGATCCTTCTAAATATAAATCTGCAGGTTGAGACAATCCTCTTTGTTCATTCAGAACACAGTAATGTGTAACGCCAGAATCGAACCATACATCTAAAATATCCATAACAGGCTCATACTCATCACCAACATTCACTGATTCTAATTTTTGTTCAAACCAAACATCAGTCCCTGACTTTTCAATTTCATCTGCTACTTTTTGCATGATAGAGACGGTATCTGGATGAAGCTCTCCGGTTTTCTTATTTAAATACAAAACTATAGGAACACCCCAGGTTCTTTGTCTCGATATACACCAATCTGGCCTCTCTTCCATCATGCTTGTAATCCTGGATTTACCCCAATCTGGCATCCAGTTAACAGAATCAATTGAATTCATAGAATTCTCCAATAGATTTTCTGCCGTCATAGATATAAACCATTGAGGAGTTGCTCTGAAAAATAACGGTGTTTTGTGTCTCCAACAGTGCGGAAAACTATGTTGATATGAATCTTTAGAAAGAAGGTTTGATTGTCCTTCTAGCATTTCAATGGATTTTTTATTTGCCTCCTCTAAATTCATTCCAGAAAAATCAAAAGCTGTTTCTAAAAATCTTCCATCCGAGCCAACGTGATTTACTATCTCGAGTTTATATTTATTGCTTGCATGAAAATCTTCTAAGCCATGAGCTGGGGCTGTATGAACAATTCCAGTACCCATTTCGGTAGTTACATGATCTCCCAATATGACTGTGGACTTTCTATCAAAATAAGGATGTTTAGCTTCTACAGACTCTAAAATAGATCCAGGTTTCGTCGATAAGATTGTAAAGTTTGATATGGAACATCTTTCAAGAACGCTATCTATTAAATCCTTACATATAATCAAGCATTGCATGGAGTTATCTTTATTAACCTCTAACAGAGAATAATCAAGATTTGGGTTGATTGATAAAGCTACATTTCCTGGGATAGTCCATGGAGTTGTTGTCCACGATAAAAAGGATGTTTTAATGTTTTCATCCACTGAAGTATTAAAAATTTCATTCACTCTTGATGTCTCCATCTCAAAAAGAAAATCTATTGAGCTAGAGGTTTTATCTTTATATTCTACTTCTGCCTCAGCAAGTGCAGAGTTGCAATTGGGGCACCAATAGACAGGTTTATCCCCTTTCACTAAATGACCCGATTTGACTATCTCTGAAAGAGCTCTGACTATCCCTGCCTCGAAAGAGTAATCCATTGTCTTGTAAGGATTGTTCCAATCAGCCAAAACACCCAATCTTTTAAAATCCTTTTTTTGGATAGCTATTTGCTGGTTAGCATAATCACGACATTTGGCCCTGAAGTCCTTTGCAGGAATATCTTTATTTGGCTTACCTGATTTTTGCTCCACGTTTAACTCAATAGGTAATCCATGACAATCCCATCCAGGAACAAAAGAGACGTTGTAACCCGATAACAATCTAGATTTGCAGGCAATATCTTTTAAAATTTTGTTGATACTTGTACCCAAATGAATTGGGCCATTTGCATATGGAGGACCGTCGTGGAAGGTAAATTTAGGTTTATCCTTATTTTGTTCCTGAAGAGCGTCATACAAATTAATCTCCTCCCAAAATTTAAGAATCTCTGGCTCTTTTTGAGCCAAATTTGCTTTCATGGAAAATTTAGTCTTTGGAAGATTTAGGGTATCTTTCATAGATTCGAATCAAATGTATTCAACGTGTAGGAAATATCTTTTTTTATTTGTTCTTTAAGTTGGTCTAATCCAGAAAACTTCTTCTCATCCCTAACTTTAAAACAAAATTCTACTTGAATTCTTTGGCCATAGATATCTTCTGAAAAATTAAATATATGGACCTCTAAAACTGGCATTGTTCCTCCAATTGTTGGACGCAGACCCATGTTAGCAATGCCTAAAAATTTTCTATTTTCTAATTGAATTTTTACTCCGTAAACTCCTTTAATAGGTAAATTTGTCTTAGGCAGCCATAAATTAGCAGTAGGAACATCAATTGTTCTACCCAGTTGATTTCCATGGACTACTTTTCCAGAAAAGGTATAAGGCCTATCAAGAAGTGTTTTAGCCTCATCAAAATCATTGTTTATCAAAGCTTCTCTAATTCGGGTACTGCTCACTCTTTTATCATTAATTTCAAATGTTTCAGTTTTTAAGACATCCACGCCTTTATTCTTTCCCCAATTAACTAGAAAATTAAAATCGCCCTTCCTGTCCTTTCCAAATTTAAAATCATCGCCAATCATTAAAGACCTAATCTGAAGATTTCCGAGAATCTCGTCTGCAAAAATTTCAGGAGTCATTCGTTTTAAATTGCTGTTGAATTTAAGAAAAAAAGCTACATCCACACCACTTTTTTTGAGACTTAAATATTTATCTCTCCAAGGAGAAATCCTTGGTGGAGCTTCAACAGATGAAATTTCTTCAGCAAAAAATTCTTTCGCATGGGGCTCGGTAAAAATAACCATCCTCTTAATCTTTTTTCTTTTTGCGATTGAAAGCATATTTTTAAGAATTTCTTTATGGCCTAAATGTAGGCCGTCGAAATTTCCTATTGTTGCAATGAATGAATCTTTAGGGTGCTTTTCTCTAAAAAGCTCTATGTTGGATTGACCTCTAATCAAATACATTATCTTCTAAAAAAAGATGCTCTGAATCCTAATAAATATAGGATTAAAAAATAAAATATTATTAGAAATAATATTCCAAACAAAAGAACTAGGTTTGAAAGCCATTGATCTTTGATAGCAGAAATATTGTTGGCAAAGAAATTAATAACAAAATAGAAAAGTAAATTTGCACTTAGTATTTTTATTATTGCAATTAAACTTTGCTTGGTTACTTCAATAAATGAATTTCTCGATAAGATCACATAGTAAATTACTACGGAAACTATGGCAGCAATAGAGCTTCCTAAGGCAAGTCCGACATGCCCATATCCCAGATAAAAAGCCAAAAAGTAATTCAGAAAAACATTCATCACAAAAGAAAGAATAGTAATAATTAAAGGAGTAAAAGTATCTTGTCTCGCAAAAAAACTAGCTGATAAGACTTTAATCAACATAAAAGCAAAGAGGCCAAGCGAAAAAGCTTGCAAGCTCATTGAGGTCATAATTGCATCACTTTCATAAAAGTTTCCTCTTACAAAAAGTAATTCGATAATTGGTAATCCTAAAGAAAAAAGTGCAACAGAAGATGGGATTGCAAAAATTAAAATGAGTTCTATTCCCCATTTTAAATTTTCTTTAAATTCAAGATATTTTTCAGTGACATACTCGCTTGATAATTTAGGAAGAATTACTGTAGCAATAGCAATTCCAAAAATACCAAGAGGAAGTTGTATCAATCTATCAGAGAGGTAAAGCCAAGTTGGACTCCCTGTTTCAAGAAGAGAAGCAAAAATAGTATCAATTAAAATATTCAGCTGAATGACTCCACCAGCCAAAATACCAGGGATCATTAAATTAAATATTTTTTTAGTGCCTTTATTGAAAATTTTCAAATCAAGTCTTGGCAGAAGTTTTAAATCTAACAAAAATTTTATTTGAAAGGATAATTGGATTATCCCAGCAATAATGACACCATAAGCCAGTGCAAATACTGGATTCTCAAAAAAGTCTCTAAGATAAATTGCACAGAGAATGATACTCAAATTAAAAAAAATAGGAGTAGCTGCAGGAACTGAAAATTTACCAAATGAATTCAAAATACTGCCCGATAAGGCAACCAAAGATATAAAAAATAAATAAGGAAAAGTTATCCTTAGAATATCTTGAGACAATGCAAGCTTAGACTCATCGTAAAAAAAACCTGGAGCAAAAATAAAAACGAATACAGGCGTAAAAATAAAAACTAAGCCCACCAAAATCCCTGAAGCTAAAAATATGAAAGTAAATGATTTATTGATAACCTCTTTTATCTCTTCAAAACTATTTAAATTTTTATACTCTGTGAGTACGGGAACAAAAGCTTGATTAAAAGCCCCTTCAGCAACTAGTCTTCGAAAAACATTTGGTATTTTTAACATGACCACAAAAACATCATGTGCAAGAGATGATCCTAAAAGACTGGTTGTAACAACGTCTCTTATCAGACCAAAAATTCTAGAAAGAAAAGTCCAAAATGAAACTAAGCCCGTTTTAAAAAATAAACCTTTTTGAGGGCTCTCCAATTTAGAAGGTGTAGTCAAAATTATTCTTTTTCTTCAGGAACAAAATCTAGAGCTACTGAATTTATGCAATACCTTAAACCTGTTGGTTGTGGTCCATCGTCAAACACATGCCCCAAATGAGCAGAACACTGAGAACAATGAACTTCTTTTCTTAAGTAACCAATTTCATAATCATCGTTATAAGCAACCGCCTCTTTATCGTTCGGTTCCCAAAAGCTTGGCCAACCAGAACCAGAATCATACTTTGAATTGTGATCAAAAAGCTTTACTCCGCAACAGACACATAAATAATCTCCAGGCTCTTTATTATCATTTAAGTCTCCAGAGAATGCTGGCTCGGTTCCATGTTGCTGAGTAACAAAATAGGCTTCTGCAGAAATCTTCTTATCTATATCTTCTTTTGCCATTAGTTTGCCGTTAATACTTTTTTGAAAACCTCTCCATAACCATTAGCAATTTCCATTTTAGATGTATGGCCCCTTGCTCTGAGCATTTTGTGGGCCATTGGTAAGTTATACCAAGGACAAAATGTAAAAAGGTGATGTTCAACATGATAATTTACATTGAGAGGAGCTAAAAAGTATCTTAAATACCATGGCACTTTTGTCGTCCTAGTGTTTTTGAAGTCATCACCACCTTCCACGCCCGAGTGTTCAGTGATACTTCTTATTCTATAAAAAAAGCTGAATAGAGTAATCATCGGTACCCACCATAAAAAAAGGTAAAGCCAAGGATTGCCGCTTAGATAAAGAATACTAAAAAGAATCAAGTTAGTTATGAGAAATCCGTGCATTTTGCTTAAAAATCTTGAAATGTGAGCAGATAGGCTCAAGTTTGATCCCCAGGCAGACTTTAGCGCCCCAAAGTATCTTCGTAGCCCTGCGACTCCAGTTAGATCCCTTGTAAATTTTCTGATGAGACTTGCTCTGGATGTCGGAAAAGCTTTGGTTAAACCTATGTCAGGATCTTTATCTGTTTCGGTATATTTATGATGCTGTGAATGTATTTTTCGATAAGGAAAAGTATCAGTCATCACTGGAAAAGCGCAAAACCACTGCGATGCAAAGTCATTTAATTTTCTATTTTTATACATCAAACCATGAGCACCATCATGCATAAGAACTGTCATTTGGAACTGCTTGGCAGCTACGATCAGTGAAGAAATGATAAAAGTTAGGACATTAGGCAGATAAATGAATAAAGAAAAGGCGAAAAGAACCTGAACCCACATTGAAATAATTGTCATTGTGGTTTTCCAGTCTTTTTTTTCTCTTAAAATTGCAATTTCTTGATCGCTTAGAAGAGAATTGTAATCATTCATATGCTAATTATAACTAAGTGAGTTTTTTAGGAAAATTTTTCTTTCTTTTGATTTTTAAAGCCAGAGAACTCCATTCTTTGTAAAAGATCTTTACCCATAGGTATATCTATATTAATTTCATCAAAGCCCTGTCTCATTTTTGATTTTCTTAGCTTTTCAAATTCCTCTGGTCCAAATGTTTTACCCATCTCGTCGTATTCACTCAAGAGAGCCTTAAATTCTGTGGCGATTTTACTCGTTGAAATAACTTCTGAAATCATGGATTTAAAATCTAAATTCTTTGATTTTATTAATTTGTCTGAAAGACAGCTTGAGAGTTTAATAAACTTTTTAACTTCTTTTGTTTCTACAGATTTAGAAAAAAGATCATTAAACTTTTCCAAAATTAAATCTATCTGTCTTTCTTTAGATGAGAATGTATAACCCGCTATGTGAGGTGTACCAAAAGCATTTGAGTGATTCATGAAAGAATAAATATCAGTCGAGGAAATTTTTGGTTCATTTACCCAAACATCATTGAATATTTCTGAAGATTTTGCTATTTCAGAATAATCAACTACCTCTCCTCTTGATGAATTAATTACTAATTTACTTTTCGGTCTTTGTTCTTTTGAGATTAGATTATGAGAGGGATATTTTCCTTCCTTTGAATATGAGCAATTGATGCTCAATACCTCGCACGATAAAACTTTATTCAACTCATCTTCTGAATGATCATATAAGTAAGGATCATATATCTCTACTTTAAAACCAAGATTACTTAAAATAGAATCGATTTTTTTCCCAACGTGGCCGTGACCCACTATGCCAACTGAACATGCCTCAAAATCATTTTCTAATATACAACTGAGTACATATTCAAAAACAGCTTGAGAATTTGAACCTTTGGCAGTTTGTATTAAGCATTCACTATCATCTAATAAATCATTAGAAATATGATTTTCCCCAGAAGCAAAAGATCCGATAAATGAAATGTTAGATTTTGAAATAAGCTCCTTGTTTACCTTAGTTGTGGTTCTAATGAAAAGAGCATCAGCATTTTTAATCGTTGAAGAATTTATTCTATCGAAAGGCAAAAAATCGAAGTCAATATTCTGACCCTCAAAATATTCTTCTGAAATAGGGATATTTTTATCTATTATTAGTTTTATCAATTTTTGCTTGAGGGCAAAATTTTACTTTTAATCCATCCAAAAAAGGTGTTGCCTTTGAGATTATATCTATCTAAGGCTAAATACAAATCATCCATTTCATCTGGGTCAGAAAACATATCTTTTCTGGATTTCATTTTTGTTGTTTGATCTAACTCTTTTACAATTTTTGCTGGATTACCTGCTACGACAACGTTTGGTGGCACATCTTTCGTGACTATCGCTCCAGCACCTACAATACTATTCTTTCCTATTGTAACTCCCTTGCAAATTACAGCTCTATCTCCAACCCATACATTTTCTTCTAATTTAATGGGTTCTGATTGTCCAACTGGCTGAGCTCTATCGTAAATATCATGCCAATCTGAATCTGATATGTATGCATTGTTGGCAAACATACACGAGTTACCTATCTCAATGTTTGTGGCAGCAGAAATTCTGACTCCAGGACTAATTAAACAAAAATCTCCAATAGTTATTTTTCCTTCATACTCCCCGCTTATCCAAGTAGTAAGATGAATATGAGCATCTGGTGAAGTTATCAAAGTTGCAAAGTCACCCATTTTTATTCCTGTGCCAAAGACTTGAACATACTTAACACCCATGATCATAGGAGCCTTTCCAAGGTAGTCAAATTGCGGTCTGATAATTTTTTCAATATAAAGTTTATCTAAAAACCAATGAACTCTTTTTTAACCAAAATGGTCGATTATCTTTTCTAATTTTATAACTCCAGCTTTGGTGCTAAGTGATATGATAGCGTCCTTTTATGTCAAATACTGCTAGATTAATTTACGAGGGACCAAACAAAATTCTGCCCAAGGTTTCGTTTGAGTTCTTAAAATTTAGGCAATTAGCCATACCTATGTTTTTTTCTCAACTCGCAGGACATGCAACAGGAATAATTGCAGCATTGATGACCGGAAATTACAGCACTATAGATCAAGCTGCGGTTGCTACTGGAAATATGTTTTTTTTCCCAATCTCTATGGGATTGATGGGAACCCTATTCATAGTAACTGCAATGGTAGCTCAAAATTTTGGAGCCAATACTTTAGATAATGTTGGGAAAATAATACGGCAGTCTTTTTGGGTAAGTATACCTCTAATTATTTTAGGAATCTGGGCAATGAGTCAATCTTCTTGGGCTTTTAACCTTCTTGGTACTCCTGATGAAGTTAGAGAGATAACCAGAAAATATATGTATGGATTAATGGTTGGGCTTCCTGCTTTATATTTTTTTCAACCTTTGAGGTCAATGAGCGAGGGTATAACAAAACCTTTGCCTATAACTTACATAAACCTTTTTATGGTAGCTGTGAATGCAATACTTAATTACGGATTCATATTTGGGAAATTTGGCTTTCCAGAGTTAGGTGGTGCCGGTTGTGGAATTTCTTTTGCAGTATCAGCCTGGCTATCTCTTATTATTTTAGCAGCCTATATTTTTATGAGTGATAACTACAAAGACTGCGGGCTCTTTGAACAGTTTGATTTACCTAATTTTAAAATCATTAAAGAGATAGTTGTTTTAGGGCTTCCTATTGGAGGAACCCTTTTTGTCGAAATAAGTATGTTTAGTGGTTCTGGACTAATTTTAGGTCAACTAGGGGCTGACGTAATAGCTAGTCATTCTATTGCCATGCATGTTTCAACCGTGACATTCATGATACCGCTAGCTATTGGCTTAGCAGCCTCCGTTAGAGTAGGAAATCTAGTAGGCGCAAATGCTTCTAGGGATTCTAGATTTGCTGCCTTCTGTGGAATAGGATTTTCAATAGCTCTTGCCTTTATTAATGCTGCTGTTTTGATTCTATATGGTGAATACCTTGCAAGTTTTTTTAATCCTAATAGCCTGATTATTTCTTTAGCATCTACCCTTTTAATTGTTGCCGCCATCTTTCAAATCACCGATGGTATTGCATTTAGCGGCATGGGGGCATTAAGAGGTTATAAAGACACAAGAGTCCCACTTTTAATAATGATATTAGCTTATTGGGTCGTAGGCATGCCTCTTGGTTACAACATATCCTTAACAGAAAATATAATTGAGCCCATAGGGGCGCTTGGCATGTGGATTGGAATGGCAGTAGGAATGTTCATTTTATCTATTTTGGTCCTCTGGAGATTAAATTTAGTATCTAAGAATTCCTTTGAATTGAAGCAGTCTTATGAAAGTAATTGACGCAAAAGGTCTCAAATGCCCTGAACCTCTTATGCTTTTGCATAAGGCAATTTATGAAGCTGGAAGCGGTGAAGAAGTTCATTTGATTTCTACCGATCCTATGAGCGTTCCAGATGTTAAGAAATTCTGTGAATATTTAGAGCATAAATTGAAAGAAATAAAGGAATCAGATAATCTATTTGAATTCACGGTTATAAAAAAATGAAAAAACTCATCTTAAGCTCGATGATCTACATGACTTTATCTGTAATGTTGGTCCTAGCTGTAGTCCAGCTTTTTTCTTAAATCAAGGGAGATAAAATAATGGGAGAAGTGTCAAAAGAAATTAGGTCTGAAATCAACTCGGATGGATTATTAACTTTATCCATTTCCTCTTCGGAGATTCCAAAACCTAAAGATCATGAGGTTTTAATTAAGGTTGAAGCTTCTCCAATAAATCCTTCAGATCTTGGATTATTAATAAGTTTTGCTGCCGATGTCACATCTTTGAAAGTTGAAGGCGAAGGTGATGACAAAAAAGCAACTATGAACGTTCATCCAAAACTGCTAAGGACCATGCAGGCAAGATTAGATAAATCAATGCAAGTTGGAAATGAAGGTGCTGGAGAAGTTATTGATGCAGGAAAAGATGCAAAGGAAATGATTGGCAAAACTGTTGGTGTCGCTGGCGGAGCAATGTACTCACAATATAGATGTTTACCTGCACAGAGTTGTCTTGTGATGCATGAAGGTACATCATCTAAAGATGCTGCTTCTTCATTCGTGAATCCTCTTACTGCTCTAGGATTTATTGAAACCATGAAAATGGAAAATCACTCCTCTCTTGTTCATACAGCTGCTGCTTCAAACTTAGGTCAGATGCTAATTAAGATTTGCTTGGCAGATAGCATTCCTCTGGTAAACATTGTTAGAAAAGAAGAACATGAAAAATTACTCAAAGATCTGGGAGCTACTCATGTTTGTAACTTTACAAATGACAATTTCATGGAAAGTCTCATTGATGCAATAGCTGAAAATAATGCCACTCTCGGATTTGATGCAACAGGTGGAGGTAATGAAGGTAAATTAGCAGGTCAAATATTATCTGCTATGGAAACTGCTGCAAATAGAAATATGAAAGAATATAGCCGCTATGGCTCAGATACTTACAAACAAGTTTATATTTATGGTGGTTTAGACCCTACTCCAACGGTTTTAAATAGATCTTATGGACTCAATTGGGGTCTTGGCGGATGGCTTCTGACTCCTTTTATTGCAAAAGCAGGAAATGAAATTTTCCAAAAGATGAGGCAGCGCGTGGCTGATGAGATTACGACAACTTTTGCTAGTAACTATACTAAGGAAGTTTCTCTTTCTGAGATGTTGGATGCAGATTCAATTCTGACTTACGCAAAACAGGCTACTGGGGAAAAGTATTTAGTTACACCTCATAAATAAAACCAACTTCGAATCCGCTCGATTAATAAGCCTAAAGTCAGTAAAAGAAAAAATAAAATAAATCTTAAATCGTTTAAGAAAGGCGTTTCTACTGGTATGGCTATTGTTTTGTCTAAAGCTTCTATCTTATAAAGATGCCTTTCATCAAAAATTGGGTTAAGACCAATTTCTAGCATATCTTTTCTGCTTCTATACCTTACAAATGCTACGTTATCCCAATCCTCCATGCCTTCAGCAGAAACAATATCCATGGCAGGAAAAAAAACATCAGAGAAAAAAACTGGGTGAGATGCTCTTTTAAACATTTCAGGATACATATATTCCATATAGTAATTCATAAGATTTGAGGAAGATGCTCCTTTACCGGTTGCTGGCATTGTTTGTGGAGATTGGTTGTAGTCTAAAAAGTTAACCATGAAGAAATCTTTTCCGTCGTCTTCTTCCATAAATTTTCTTAAACGTTGAATGCTTTGTTCATCGTTGCCGCTTCTTTCAGAAATGACTTCCATAAAGAAATCAATCTCTTCATTATTCAATGGACCTGAAAGATTTGAGTACCAGATAAAAAAAATTGAATAAAAGAAAATGAAAAAATACCAATGGAAATTTTTCATACTAGTTTGCTTATTTCTTCTCCTATTTTAGCAGGGCTTCTAGTTGTATGAACTCCAGCTTTTTCAAGAGCTAAGAATTTATCTTCTGCTGTTCCTTTTCCGCCAGCAATTATTGCTCCAGCATGCCCCATTCTTTTTCCAGAGGGAGCACTTACTCCTGCAATGTATGCAACCACAGGTTTGGAAACATTTGACTGGATAAACTCAGCAGCCTCTTCTTCGGCAGTTCCTCCAATTTCACCTACCATTACGATTCCTTCTGTTTCCGAATCTTCTTCAAAAAGCTGCAAAATATCAATAAAACTTGATCCTGGGATGGGATCTCCACCAATTCCTACACAACTGCTTTGACCTAAACCAGCTTGGGTAGTCTGATCAACAGCTTCATAAGTTAGAGTTCCTGATCTTGAGACAATTCCTATTTTCCCGGACTTATGAATATACCCAGGCATAATTCCAAGTTTGCATTGATCTGGCGTAATAACACCAGGACAGTTTGGACCAATAATTCTGCAACCTGCAGAGTCTGCATTTTGTTTTAACTTCATCATGTCTAGGGTAGGTATTCCCTCAGTAATACAAATGATCAATGGAATTTCTGCATCTATAGCCTCTTGAACAGAATCTTTACAAAACTTTGCGGGAACAAAAATGATTGTTGCATCTATTTCCAACTCTTGCTGAGCTTCTTTTGCAGAATTAAATACAGGAAGGTCTAAATGTCTTTCTCCACCCTTTCCTGGTGTTACTCCTCCGATGATGCATGTCCCATAATCAATGGCTTGAGAACAATGCAGAGTGGCTTGAGAACCAGTGAAGCCCTGACAAATTACTTTGGTGTCTTTATTAACGAGGATACTCATTTAACTATTTCTGCAGCTTTTGCTGCAGCTTCAGATAATTCAGTTGCAGCTATGATATTTAAGTTAGTTTTAGCCAGCATTTCCTTTGCAATCTCAGAATTATTCCCTTTAAGCCTGACGACTACCGGAACATCTACGCCCACCCCCTCTACAGCAGAAATTATTCCTTCAGCAACCACATCGCACCTTACAATGCCGCCAAATATATTTACTAATATTGCTTTTACGTTCTCATCTTCTAAGATGATTTTAAATGCCTCGGCAACTCTTTTCTCATCAACTGCACCGCCAACATCTAAAAAATTTGCTGGCTCTCCTCCAGCTAATTTAATGATGTCCATAGTCGCCATTGCGAGGCCTGCTCCATTTACTAAACAACCAATGTTTCCTTCAAGAGAAACATAGTTTAAATCCCAATCAGAAGCTCTTAACTCCTTTTCTTCCTCTTGAGAAATATCTCTTAATTCTAGAATTTCATCTTGTCTAAACAGAGCATTAGAATCGATATTAATTTTTCCATCCAAGCATACTAAATTACCTGATACATTTAGAACTAGAGGGTTTATCTCAACCAAAGACAGATCTTTTTCAAAAAAAAGTTTTACTAAGTTGCTGAAAATATCTTTGAATTCTATTGTTTGTTCTTCTGATAATCCAAGACCTTCTGCAAGAGGTAAATGATCTTCAGTTCCTACTGATGGAGATTTAAGAAAGACTTTAAATATTTTTTCGGGATGATCTTCTGCTACTTTCTCAATATCCATGCCTCCCTCAGGAGAAGCCATGATTGCAAGGGATCTTGTTGATCTATCTATTACTGCTCCAAGATAAAATTCTTCTTTTATCTCAGTACACTCCTCTACTAAAATACAAGAAACTGGCTGACCCTGATCATCTGTCTGGTAAGTTACCAACTTATTGTTTATCCATTTATCTGCAAACTCTTCAACTTCTCTCAAGTTATCCGTTACTTTCACTCCACCTGCTTTTCCTCTTCCCCCAGCATGAACTTGAGCTTTAACAACCCAATTTGTATCTGAGATTTCCTTTGCAGAAGCTAAAACCTCTTCGGTTGTATTTGCAGTTAAAAAATTTGGTACTGGAAGTCCGTACTCTTTGAAAATCTGTTTTGATTGATATTCGTGAATGTTCAAGCTTTTATTATAAAGCTCTTTTCACTAATTTTTTCTTTATTTCGTTGATTGCCTTTGTGGGATTGAGGCCCTTTGGACATACGGAAACGCAATTCATGATTCCGTGACATTTAAATACACTGAAAGCATCTTCGAGTTGATCAAGTCTTTCTTCGGTAGCAGTATCCCTACTGTCGCTAATGAATCTATGCGCCTGAAGAAGAGCTGCAGGACCCAAAAACTTATCAGGATTCCACCAAAATGAAGGACAAGCTGTTGAACAGCATCCACACATAATACATTCATAGAGCCCGTCAAGTTTCTCTCTTTCTTCAACTGATTGTTTGATTTCTTTTTCTGGTTTCTCTTCATCATTGATCAAGTATGGTTTGATTTTTTTGTACTGATCTACAAACTGCTTCATATCAACAATTAAATCTTTAATCACAGGCAGTCCAGGTAATGGTCTAAGGACAATTTTATTTCCTCTCAAAGCTTCTGATAATGGAGTAATACAGCCCAATCCATTCTTACCATTGATATTCATTCCATCTGAACCGCACACGCCTTCGCCGCAGGATCTTCTGAAAGATATGCTTGGATCTTGTTCTTTAGCTATATTCAAAAGATCCAAAACCATGATGTCTTGACCTTCAGGAATATCGATTAATAAATCTTGCATGAAGGGCTTTTTTCCACTGTCTGGATCATATCTATAAATAGAGAGATTTATTGAGGAAATAGATTTTGATGCAATTGCGTCCATCTTAATAACTTCTCACAATTGGTTGAAAGGCCTGAACAATTTTAGGGCGGAAGTTTACGTCTCTTTTTGTTACTTCTTTAGTGTCAGCAAAATAAATAGAATGTTTTAACCAATTCTCATCGTCTCTATCCTGGAAGTCATCCCTTGCATGAGCTCCTCTACTTTCTTTTCTTTCATTAGCACTAACAGCAGTTGCTTGAGCAACTTCCATTAGATTAAGAAGCTCCAATGCCTCGACTCTTGCAGTATTAAATCTAGACGATTTATCTGTTAAATGAATATTTTGCGTTTTTTCTCTGATGTTTTCTAACTCTACTAATCCTTTCTCCATTAAGTCACCAGTTCTGAATACACCAAAGTTCAATTGCATATTCTTTTGTAGTTCAGATTTTATGCTTGCAACATCCTCACCTGTTGAGCTGATGTTTACTCTGTTGAGGTTAACTAAAGCCTGATCAATGTCGTCATTTGTAGCTTTAGATAATGTTATTCCATCCTTAAGCGAATTCTCGATATGAAGTCCGGCAGATCTTCCAAAAACAATAAGATCTAAGAGAGAATTGCCGCCCAATCTATTACCGCCGTGAACAGAAACGCAAGCTGCCTCTCCTGCTGCATAGAGACCGTGAACGACATTATCAGTTCCATCTGTTGCTTGAGTTAGTACTTGCCCATGAACATTAGTTGGTATTCCTCCCATTGCATAGTGGCAAGTTGGCACGACGGGAATGGGGTGTTCTACAGGATCAACGTGGGCAAATGTTTTAGAAAGCTCTGTTATACCTGGAAGTCTTTTATGAACAATCTCAGGTCCGAGGTGGTCTAATTTAAGATAAACGTGATCTGCATTAGGTCCACATCCTCTACCTTCTAGAATTTCTAACATCATTGATCTTGCAACTACGTCTCTACTAGCAAGATCTTTATAATTGGGTGCATATCTTTCCATGAATCGTTCACCATCTTTGTTCACTAGGTAGCCGCCCTCACCTCTGCATCCTTCTGTAACTAAAGTACCATGGCCATAAATTCCAGTAGGATGAAACTGCCACATCTCCATGTCTTGAACTGGGAAGCCGGCTCTTAAAACCATTCCTGTGCCATCACCAGTGTTAATCATCGCGTTAGATGTCGTTTGATATATTCTTCCTGCTCCGCCTGTTGCTAGGACTGTGGCTTTAGACTTAAGAAAATAAGGCTCTCCGGTCTCAATTTCAAAAGCTATAACTCCAACTACTTGATTATCGCCATTTTTAACGAGATCCACTGCAAACCATTCACTTAAAAAATTTGTTCCTGCCTTGAGGTTTGCTTGATAAAGAGTATGCAATAGAGCATGGCCAGTTCTATCTGCGGCTGCACAAGTCCTCTCTGCTTGACCTCCTTTTCCATAATCTTTTGATTGGCCTCCAAAAGCTCTCTGATAAATTTTTCCTTCCTCTGTTCTAGAAAAAGGTAATCCCATGTGCTCAAGCTC
Source organism: uncultured SAR86 cluster bacterium (assembly GCA_902528485.1). Taxonomy (GTDB): domain Bacteria; phylum Pseudomonadota; class Gammaproteobacteria; order Magnimaribacterales; family AG-339-G14; genus CACNYO01. The sequence continues at coordinate 5,018 of CABZTA010000008.1, read as the reverse complement.
AAAAACTGCTTTGGGGCCTTCTTGACACATGTACTCGATAGAATCCTGATCGCCAATAAAGTCTGATCCCTTGACAGTGTCATACATATGCCATCTCCAGTCATCGTCTGGATCGGCACTTTGTATTGCGCAAGTTATACCTCCTTGAGCAGAAACAGTATGAGATCTCGTAGGAAAAACTTTTGAAACTACAGCGGTTTTAAAACCAGATTGGGCCAATTGCAATGAAGCCATTAGGCCAGATCCACCGCCTCCAACTACAATGCCATCGTACTCTAATACTTTTAGTTTACTTGCGTCTAATTCCTCACCTTTACCATTCATTGCCATAGAGCTAACTCACTATTAATAAAATTCCTACCGTAATTAAACCTAAAACTTGCATCCAACATAAAGCCAGAAAGGAGTTCTTTATAAATCCTGATACGCTTCCTAAAAGTCTTGAAGTTAAATAATCATGTGCAATATTCAACATTCCAGACATTGCATGATAGGAAATTGATATAAGTATCAAAAAGGTCCAAATCCTAATCAAAATATTGTCAAATAATGCCGCTAAATCTAAAAAATTAACAGGTTCAACCTGAAACCAATAGAAGGATATAACCAAAAAATAGAGTGCCTGAAAAGCTGCCGTGAGCCTTATGACAAAAAACTCAAAAACGCCCGTTCTCTTAAATGATCTTAATTTGGTTACCATATCAAAAGACTAAAAAATATTGTGACAGCCAAAAATAAAATATACACGCCCATAGCACTGTATCTAGAGGCCTTCAGTGTCTCCCAATATCCAAAATCCATTGTCAAATGCCTCAACCCAGAGAAAAAGTGATAAACGATTGCAGCGACGTATAAAGTCAATGCCGATTTCATGACAAAGTGAGACATTAAAATTGATGCGTAATCAAATCCGTCTTGAGATTGAATTGCAACTAATATCAGTGAAATGAAAGGAAAAGTTAAAAAAAATAAAATTACTCCAGAGATTCGATGCGAAATAGAGGATAAGGCAGTGATTGGAAACTGAATGGTGAATAAATTTAAATTAACTGGCTGTTTTAACATTTTATTTATTGGCGGGCAGGTGAATTATAATGCTTAAAACAAAACGATCAACGCCTTCTTATTCTTGCCCTCTTTTTTAATTGTCTTTCTGTCAACTTGTTCTTTTTTTCCTTAAAAGGATTATCGTCAGTCTTATAGGAAATTTTGATTGGAACACCTTTTAAATCAAGAGCTTTTCTGAATTGTTTTTCAATGTATTTCGTGTAGGAATTACTTATATCTTTTAGTTTATTTCCATGAATTGAAATGGTGAAAGGTCTATTCGATAACAACTGGACAAATTTGAGGTTTGGTCTAAATCTGCCTGAAATTGGTGGCGGATTTTTTTCTACAATTCTTTCTAGAATATTATTTAATTCTTTTTTTGATATTTTGTTTCTGGAGTTTTTTATTATCTTGATTAAGCCTCTAACTAAAGCTTTTGTTCCTATATTTTTTTTTGCGGAAATAAATTTACTTTCTAAATGATTAGCAAAAGATAGTCTTCTGTTAATTTCTTTTTTAAAGATTAATTTATCTGTTTTACTAAGATTCTCACTTTTATTTAAGCCTATGACGATTGGCTTTCCTGAAGTTAGACATAGGGAGATAATTTGAAGATCTTGATCTGATATGGAATTCTGAACGTCTATAAGAAATACAACACCATCAACATTTTTCAAGGTAGTTATTGATTCCCTTGTGATCAAATTATCTATTTGATCATTCAATTTACTTTTTCTTTTGATTCCCGCTGTGTCGGTAAGAATAATTTCAGCCTTATTTATGTCTAACTTATGTGAGATTGAATCTCTTGTTGTACCAGCGGATTTATCTACTAAAGATCTTTCTGCTTGAAGTAGTTCGTTAAAAAAAGTTGATTTTCCGGCATTTGGTTTCCCAATTATTCCGACTCTCAAATTAATTTGACTGGCTTCATCTTCTTGCTCTTCAGAAGGAAAAATTTCCTCTATTTTTTTCTCAAGAGATCTTATTCCTTGTTTTTTTGTGACTGAGATTTCAATAATATTTTGAAATCCTTCCTTGTAATAAAGATCTTTATTGTTTTCACTTTCTTTTAGATCACATTTATTTAGAACTGGAATAAAAGGAACAGATGCTTTTCTTATGTAATTCAGGATCTCTGCGTCTATTTTTGATAAATTGGTAGATGAGTCAAATAAAGCAATAATTAAATCAGATTCTTCAAAAGAACTTAACGATGACTTTGTTACAGCAAAATCAATCTCATTTTCTGTGAGGCCTATTCCTCCAGTATCAACGAGTACATAACTTCTGTTATTTATAATTAGATTTGCGTATTGTTTGTCTCTTGTAAGGCCTTCAATGTTGGCAACAAGAGATTCATTATTTCCTAATAAAGCATTAAAGAGGGAAGATTTTCCTACATTTGGTTTGCCCAATATCGTAATAATTGGTTTCATAACTGCTTTTCGGTTTATTTTACAGAAAGTAAAAAGGAAGCGCCCTTGAAATCAACTCCAAATAAAAAGCTATCCTTGGAAAATAGTGAAACTAATTTATTTTTAGTTGGTTGTGTTCTGCCAACCAAATTGCCAGTTTTCATGTCAACAAAATGAATAAAACCTTCTAAATCGCCAACAACCAGATAATCCTTGTATCTGATAGGTTTTGTTAGTTCTCTATATTTTAGTTCAGAATTTTTCCACTCTAAATCGCCATTCACAGTCCTGTGAGAAAAAATCTCATCAAACTCATCAACGAAGAAAATATCTCCTCTGTAAGAGATAAAATCTTGAAAGATCGATGAATCTTGTCGCCAAACAGTTCTACTAGATTGAATTTCAATAGCAGAAATACTTCCTTGATAAGCAGCTCCTATTGCTAATCCTGAGGTTATTAGCGGTTTAGCATCCACATCTATAATTCTTTCAAATTCCGAACTTGCTTCATTTAGAGTCATAGGAATTTCCCATCTTACTACTCCTGAGTCTGGATCAATCATTGCTAAGTTTCCATTGGCAAAACCTATAAATAGCATATTATTAGAGAAATAAGGTTCTGAAGTTCCTCGAAGAGTCAATTGAGGGATTACCGCTAAATACTCCCATTTATATTCGCCTGTTTTAAAATCTAATGCCGTAATTCTTCCATCTACAGATTGCACAGCAACAATCCTTCCATTTGCTACCGGCGGGGAAAGAACTTCAGTATTAACACTAGCTTGCCATTTCAATTCACCGTTTTCATCATCCAAAGCAAAAACATCTCCATCCGAAGATGCAGCGAATAATGTTCTGAAACTATGGCCTAAACCAGCTGAAAAACTGTTGGAAATTTCTTTTTTCCAAATTTCTTGACCGCCACCTAAATCTCCTTTAACTAAAAAACCTTCGGAAGTTATGTAATAGTAAAAGTTATCGTCAAAGTGAATATCAAACCTTCCAAAAATAGAATTCTTCAGAATCTTCTTTTTCCAAAGAATTTCACTCATCACCTCTGATTCTATTTCTTGTAAAGGGGTGGGTAGATTAATTTCCTCTCCATCAGACTCACATCCAAGCAAAACAAAAAAAGTAATCAATAAAAATATTAAATTTGCTTTTTTCATAAAATTTAAGACGATGGAAGTAGTGACAATTTTATATTCATCAACTCTATGAATCCTTGATCGCTTGTAGCTTTTATAGCCTCTTCATAATATGTGTTTGCTGAGTTGTATGATTCCTCGAAACTTGCAATGTCTCCAAGTAATTCAAGCCTCTTAGGTTCATAAAAATCTAATTTTGAACCTAAATTTTTCTTTGCTTCATCAAAATTTCTTTCTTGGATCAAAATATATCCTAATCTTATCACTGCAATATCATGCAAGGGATTATTGGAGTTATCAGTGGTTGTGATTATCTTAACTAGTTTTCCTTTTGCTAAATCTAGATTCGCTTCGTCAAAAGCTTTCTTTGCTATTAAGAGATCTGATGCAGTCTCGTAGACTGTTTTTTCAATACTGAGCTGTGCTGAATCCATTTGCTGCATAAGGTTTTCTAATGTTGATTCCTCATTATTAAAAGATTGAATTATATTTTGATAAGCTTCAAAAGCTTTAATTAATTTCTCTTCGTTTTTATTTTGAAAGTAAAGATAAATAAAAAATAAACCTGCTAAAAGGACTAAAACAAGAATTATTGATATTGCGTTAGATCTTATCCAGTAAAAAAAACCAGATAATCTAGTCTCTGCAGATGAACTAAACGGATCTTCATTCATTTTTGAGCTCTTTAACTAATTGATCATATTCAAGAGTAAGTTGATCCTCATCTTCTTTTAATTTTTTTAGTGAAAAGTTGTTAGACCTCACTTCTTCCGGGCCGATTATAACTGCAAAATCAATATTATTCTTGTCAGCTTTTTTCAGCTGATTTTTCAGTGAAGATTGGTAACCAGAAAATAAAACTCTTAAATCTTTATTATCTTTTCTCAACTTTTGGGAAAGCTTTAATCCATTTGTGACATAACTTTCATCTGTAAGTATTATTTGAAGAGACAGTGAAAAAGTTGATTCTTTATTTTGAGTAATCAAAGCAAGTCTATCCAAACCGATTGAGAAACCAGCAGCCGGGCAATCTCTTCCGCCAAGTTGTTTAGATAACCTGTCATACCTTCCTCCTCCGCAAAAAGTGTTTTGACTACCAAGATCTGGAGAAGTCCATTCAAAAACTAGATCGTTATAATAATCAAGACCTCTGACCAATTTCTCTTCTTCTTTATAGGATATTCCTAAATCATTAAGGCCTTCTTTGATTAGTTCATAATTAACAGTTGATTTTTGACTGAGAAATGACGATATTTTGGGTGCATTTTTAATAACTTTTTGAGTTTCTTCATTTTTAGAATCTAAGATTCTCAAAGGATTAGTTTCAAGTCTTTTCAAGCTATCCTCATCGAGAGATTCAGAAAAATCGCTTAAATACATCTTTAACTCTGATGCATATTGT
>CABZTA010000007.1 GCA_902528485.1 uncultured SAR86 cluster bacterium | reverse complement strand
CTTGTCCTGGGTACACAGGAGCGACGCTTTGATCAATGAAACCTGCTTGTGGGCCAACTTTATCTCCATCGATCCCTGCATTTTTCCAAAATTCTGGTCCAAGAGTAGCAAATCCAAATCCAGGTACGTTTACCCTTGTCCATGGAGGAGCTGAACTTCCACCAAAATCACAACCATCTGGACAATTTGATCCTGGAATTGTCGTACCAGCCAAATCTTCTATTCCTGCATAAATTTCATAGAATGAATTTCCTCTCGCACCCATGAGCAGTCCATGTTTTTCTGCCATAGATACTGAGAAAACAATACTTCCTCTGTCGCCTTGGACCCCACCAACAAATGACATCTCATCCATTCTGTCATCGCCCTCTTGTGATGCGCCACCTTGGATGCTTAACTCAGCACCATCAAAGTCATCTCTTGTAATAATATTAACTACACCAGCAATAGCATCTGAACCGTAAATGGCAGAAGCACCGTCTTTAAGCACTTCAACTCTCTCAACCATAGCTGAAGGAATTGCAGATAAATCTGGGGAAGAAGCTGCTCCTGAACCCATAGGCTGAAGTCTTCTTCCATTTAATAAAATAAGAGTTCTGGCCGTACCAATTCCTCTTAGTGAGAATTTAACAGTACCATCACCACCATTACTGGTATTACTGTTTGATACTGAACCTTGAACCAATGGAGTAGATCTCAAGATATCTCCAAGGTTTGATAGACCTGTTCTTTCTATATCAGTTCTATCTAAAACTGTAACTGGCACATTAGAAGATATTTCAGGTCTTTCTATTCTAGAGCCTGTAACAACTACTTCCTCTTGATCAGCATCATCTTGTGCAAAGGTAAAACTTGCAAAAGAAATTCCTGACAAAGAAATGGTCAGTATTAATAAATTACGTAAATTAATCATTTTCACCCCTTAAAAATGTAATAATGCTGAGAATTATATTAAAAAAACTTAAAAATAGCGAATAACGGTCTATGTCTATACTTGAAGGGAAAAAAATATTAATTGTTGGAGTGGCTAATAAAAATTCAATTGCAGCAGGAATTGCCGAATCTATGAGCAATTTTGGTGCAGAAATTGCACTGTCTTATCAATCAGAAAAGCTCAAATCAAGAGTAGAGGCTTTGGCTGAAAATTGGAATTGCAGTTTATTGACAGAATGCGACGTTAGTGACGATTCCGCAATAAAAGAAACTTTTAAAAATATAAAGGATAAATGGGGCTGCTTAGATGCAATTGTTCACTCAGTTGGTTTTGCTCCAGGTAACGAACTCGATGGAAACTTTGTTGATGCATCGACAAGAGAAGGTTTTTCAATTGCTCATGATATCAGTGTATTTAGCTTTATTGCTTTAGCCAAAGCCAGCAGAGAGTTAATGGCAGAGAGACCATCATCTTTATTGACTCTATCTTATCTAGGAGCCCTTAGGACTCTTCCTAATTATAATGTCATGGGTTTAGCAAAGGCTTCGCTTGAATCATCTGTGAGATATTTAGCAAATGGCCTTGGCAAAGAGAACACAAGGGTGAATGCTATCTCAGCTGGGCCGGTAAGAACTTTAGCAGCCTCAGGCGTTAAAAATTTTAGAAAAATGCTTTCTTATAATGCAGAAAGAACGCCTTTGAAAAGGAATATAACTGTTAAAGAAGTCGGCGATACAGCTTCGTTTCTATGCTCTGACCTTGCAAGCGGCATTACAGGTGAAGTCACTTATGTTGATGCTGGATTTAATATCACAGCAATGGGTGATTTAGAGGAGATTTCCTAGTTTTATTGAGGCATTGGATCTTAACTGCTCCATGAACAAAGAGTCTTCAATATTTATCAAGGCATTTTTGGAAAAATCATTGTTTTGAGAATCTTCTTCAGATGAATTATCTAATTCGATTTCATCAATTGAATCGAGTATATAAACGTAAGTATCCCCTTCTGTGGCATCAAATCTTCTTATTTGATTAATTTGATCCTTTCTAAGTGAAAAAATTTCTGAAACCATTGAGTTAGGCACTAAACTTGTATCACGTTTCAAATCTTCGTAACTAGTCAATTCTGGCGAGTTAGTTTGAGCAAAAAGGAGGATTGATTCATCTACTAAATTGTTAAGATTATCTTGAGCTTTTTTTAATTTTAAAATTTCTGAAATTTCTAGCTCAGCTTCTTCAAGAGTTTTTTGCCTTTCGGGAAAGAACTCCTCTAATTGAAGAAAAACCAAGCGATCATTGTCAATGGGTAGCTCTATTATTTCTCCTATGGAGAGAGAATTAAAAGAACTGAGAAAATCTTCAGCTGTCTTTAGAAATTCTGGAGATTCTGATAAGGAGGTATTTGAAAAGGTCTTCAAAGGAACGCCAACTAATTGAGATATTTCATTTAGATTTTTACTTTGGTCAATGAAATTTAAAATATCCTCCTCCAAAGAGACAAAAAGAGATTGAGTTTTCTGATCTATCAACGAATTTCTTGCTTCTTTTGCAGTAAAGATTTCCTCATTGCTTTCAGTAAGTTTTATCAAGTGAAAAGAAGAATCTAATTCGACGACTGATGATGTTTGATTTAAAGATAATTTTTTTATTTCTTCCTCAAATTCAGGTGGAAAAATGCTGCCATCGGTATAACCAAGATCTCCATCTAGATTCTTAGATCCTAGATCATCGGAAAAATTAGAAACAGCATCCTCAAAACTAATTAACCCTGAATCAATTTGATTTTTAATATCATCAACTTCCTGAAGAGATAGTATTTTTGACTCGTTATCAAAATCTATTTGAATATGGCTAATTCTTTTTTGACTCAAGTTTGACTTTTGCGCTTGTAAATTTAACAACTCTGCCGATACTTCAGAATCAGAGACTTGAATTTTTGATTCCAGATAATTCGTATTTAAATCCATTATGGAAAATGAAGCTGTGGGAACAATAATGAATTGCGAACCTTCATCAGCATAGAAATTTTTTATCTCGTCTAGAGTCACGCTTTCACTATTGGCTTCTTCTTTTAAAGAAATTTTTTTAAAGGTTATATCTCTGTGATGATTAATAGAAGAAATGAATTTTTTAAGATGATCATCAGGAATAAAAGCCGAAACATTAAGTGCTTCGTTTAACTGAATGCTTTTGTATTGTGTGTTGAGAATACTCTGAAATTCATCGGCACCTAGACCAGATCTCAACAAAAATCCTCTAAAAACATCCAAATTGAAGACTCCATCTTTTGCAAACGTTGGATCTGCTTGAATAATTTTTTTAACGAAATCTTCCGTTACGTGAAAACCGTTATTAGCTGATTGTTGAGCTAGGAGAATTCTTTGGATTATAGAGTCTTGAGCAATTTGAGCCAATTGATCTTGTTCCAAACTAATTTCTTGATTAGAAAATATAGAATTGATTCTATTAGCCTCAAGAGAAAATTCCTGGATGGAGATATCTTGTCCGTTTATTTCTAAAACATTTTGGTTGCCGAAGGCATTATCAGTGCCTAAAAAATTTCCAAAAGTTGCCACCAACCCAACGATAATTATTCCAACAATTATAGTTGAGCTTGAGCTTGATAAGCCTTTTCTAATGTTTTCTAGAGCTGACATTCTTGGACTCTAACATAAAAAAAGCGCGCCTTTAAGACGCGCTTTTTTTTTGAATTTCTTACAGACTATCTTTTAATGCTTTTCCAGCTTTGAAACCTACACCTTTTGAAGCAGCAATTTGTATTGTTGCACCAGTGGCAGGATTTCTTCCCATTCTTGCTGCTCTTTCTCTAACGTTAAAAGTTCCGAAACCAACTAAGGCAACAGAATCCCCTTGAGATAAAGAACCCGCTATACCGTTAAGGACTGCATCAAGCGCTCTTCCTGCTTCAGCTTTAGACATGTCAGTAGCGTCTGCTACAGAATCAATTAAATCAGCTTTATTCACTACACTCTCCTAAATAAATTAAAACTTGAATCCATTTATACCCTTAGAAAAGAATTAATACAACAACTATATCGGGCTGTAATACCTAATTTAGAGTGTTTTGAGAAGTCTTTTTTGATCTTGATTTTTTTCTACTAGATTCAGACGACTTTGCGTTTCTCTCTGACCAAGGTTGAGGCTCTTCAGTAAAAACAATTTTGAAAACTTCATCCACCCATTTGACAGGCTTGATTGTTAATTTATCTGTTATTTTATCTGGGATTTCTTTAAGATCTCTTACGTTACCTTCGGGGATAATAACAGTTTTTATTCCCCCTCTTTTTGCGGCTAATAATTTTTCTTTCAGGCCACCTATTTTTAGTACTTCACCTCTAAGAGTAATCTCTCCAGTCATAGCAACATCGGCTCTAACTGGAAGTTGAGCAAGAACTGAGGTTACAGCAGTGCACATTGCAATACCTGCACTTGGACCATCTTTTGGAGTAGCGCCTTCAGGAACGTGAATGTGCATATCTTGATTTTCATAGAATTCTGGATCTATTCCTAAAGATTCGGATCTATTTCTGACAACTGAAATTGCAGCTTGAATTGATTCCTGCATAACGTCACCTAACTGACCCGTTTTAATTATTTTGCCTTTGCCTTTGAAATTAGACGCTTCTATTGTTAAAAGTTCGCCACCAACTTGAGTCCAAGCTAATCCTGTTACTTGTCCAATTTTATCTTTTTCCTGTGCTTCGCCATAATCAAATTTTCTTACCCCGCAGTAATCCTCTAAATTTGAAGGTAAAACAGAAATCTTTTTCGATTTAGTTGCTTCGCCTATTTTCTTAATAGCTTTTCTGCAAATTTTTGCTATTTCTCTTTCTAAAGATCTGACTCCTGCTTCTCTTGTAAAGTACCTAATTACATCAAGAATAGTTTTCTTAGACACGGACAACTCGTCTTCATTTAAACCGTTCATCTTTAACTGTTTTGGAAGCAAATATTTATCTGCAATGCTTGCCTTCTCGTCCTCTGTGTAACCTGGCAATCTTATTATTTCCATTCTATCCAAAAGTGCGGGCGGAATATCCATCGAGTTAGCAGTACAAACAAACATCACATCTGATAAATCATAATCAACTTCTAAATAATGGTCATTGAAAGTATGATTTTGCTCTGGATCAAGGACTTCAAGCAAGGCTGCAGCAGGATCCCCTCTAAAATCCATTCCCATTTTGTCAATTTCATCCAAAAGGAATAAAGGATTTTTGACTCCTACTTTGGTCATTTTTTGAAGGATTTTTCCAGGCATAGATCCTATATAAGTTCTTCTGTGGCCCCTTATCTCAGATTCGTCTCTAACTCCACCTAGTGACATTCTGACAAACTTTCTTCCTGTAGATTTTGCAATAGATTCTCCTAGGGATGTTTTTCCAACTCCAGGAGGACCAACCAAACATAAAACAGGCCCTTTAATTTTTGAAACTCTTTGCTGAACAGCCAAATATTCAAGTATCCTCTCTTTAACTTCTTCAAGACCATAGTGGTCAGAGTCCAGAACTTTAGATGCCTTGGTAATCTCTGTTTGTATCTTTGATTTCTTTTTCCAAGGAATACTTGTCATCCAATCTATATAGCCTCTTACAACAGATGCTTCAGCTGACATTGGTGGCATCATTTTGAATTTATTAAATTCACTGTTAACTTTATCTTTTGCATCCTTAGGCATCCCAGATTTTTCAATGTTTTTGGTGATGGTTTCTATTTCATCTTGGTCTTCATCTTCACCCATTTCTTTTTTAAGAGCCTTCATCTGCTCAGATAGGTAGTAATCCTTCTGACTTTTTTCCATTTGTTTTTTGACCCTGTCTCTAATTTTTTTCTCCATTTGAGTGAGGTCTAGCTGATTCTCAAGGAAAGAAACTAAATACTTTGCCCTTTCTTCGAGATTTACTTCTTCTAACAATTTTTGCCTATCTGAAATTTGTAAAGATAAATATCCAACTAAGTTATCTATTAATTTTTCTAACCTTTCAATAGCTCTAATTTGAGTAATTACCTCAGGTCTTATTTTTGAAGATGTTTTAGAAAGTTCTTTGAATTGGGTTTGCAGGGTATTTAGATAACTACTTTTTAAATCATCATCAAGCTCATAATCCTCTAACACTTCGACTTCGGACTCAATATATCCATTATTTTCTGCCACAGATAAAATTTTTGCTCTTTTAATACCTTCAACTAAAACTTTGTAAGTTCCGTCAGGTAATTTGATCAACTGCAAAATAGTTGAAACAGAGCCTACGTTATAAAGATCTTTTACTTTTGGATTCTCTTGAGAAGAATTTTTTTGGGCAACCAACATCACTGATTTGTCAGATTCCATAGCTGTTTGGAGAGATTTGATTGATTTGTCTCTTCCTACGAATAGTGAAGTGACTACTCCAGGGAAAATTACGACATCTCTTAAAGGTACTAAAGGTAATTGCATGTTTGCCTCGGTTTATATTTATATGAGGAGTGATTTTTAAAAAACAATAGCTTTCTAATTAGAGCTTTCTTTTGGTGCTTCTGATTGAGAATAAACTACAAGAGGTTCTGATTCTCCCCTAACGGATGATGAATCAAGAACAACTTTCTCAATGTTTTGATCGGAGGGAATATCGTACATTAAATCTAGCAAGATATTTTCCATAATGGATCTTAATCCACGAGCTCCAGACTTTCTTTCAATAGCCTTCTTTGCAATTTCCAATAAAGCATCATTTCTGATTTCAAGATCAACCTTTTCCATAGAGAATAGCTTTTTAAACTGTTTCATAAGAGAGTTTTTGGGTTCAGTAAGAATCATAATCAATGATTCTTCGTCCAACTCTTCTAGGGTTGCTGTTACAGGAAGCCTGCCAACGAATTCAGGAATAAGACCATATTTAACTAAATCTTCAGGTTGGACTTTTTTAACTAAATCAGCTGAAAAAGAAGCTTTTTGATTTTTTGAAATTGTAGCTTCAAAACCCATCCCTCTTTCTTCGCTTCTGGACCTGATAATCTCATCCAATCCTGAAAATGCTCCACCACAGATAAAAAGGATATTTGAGGTGTCCACTTGGACAAATTCTTGTTGAGGATGTTTTCTTCCTCCTTGTGGTGGAACAGAAGCAACTGTGCCTTCTATTAATTTTAAAAGTGCTTGTTGAACCCCCTCGCCAGATACGTCGCGAGTGATTGATGGATTGTCTGATTTTCTTGAAATTTTATCTATTTCATCTATGTAGACGATACCTTTTTGAGCCCTTTCTACATCGTAGTCACATTTTTGAAGAAGTTTTTGAATTATGTTTTCGACGTCCTCACCTACATATCCTGCTTCAGTTAAAGTAGTAGCATCAGCAATGGTGAAAGGAACATCAAGTAATCTAGCAAGAGTTTGAGCTAATAGAGTTTTACCACTCCCTGTAGGACCCAATAGAAGTATATTACTTTTGCCAAGCTCAACTTCTGAGTCAACATCCATGTTTTGTAATTTTTTGTAGTGATTATAAACCGCAACGGAAAGAGTCTTTTTAGCATCTTCTTGACCGATTACGTAATCATTCAAAAAAGAATTAATTTCTTCAGGGATCGGAAGTTTTTTCGTTTCAGAGTTTTCAGCTTCTTTGCTTTCTAGATCCTCTTTAATAATGTCGTTGCATAAAGAAACACATTCATCACAAATATAAACAGATGGGCCAGCGATAAGTTTTTTTACTTCGTTTTGATTTTTTCCGCAAAAAGAGCAGAAAAGTAGCTTTTCATCAGTTGTTGAGATATCTGTCATTGTGCTTTTTCTCTTTCTGAAATTACTTTATCAATTAAACCATATTCTTTAGCATCTTCGCCATTCATAAAATTATCTCTTTCAGTATCTTTTTCTAACTGATCAACTTCATTACCAGTGTGAAAAGCTAGGATTTCATTCAGCTTTTTCTTCATAGATAGTATTTCTTTAGCGTGGATTTCAAAATCTGAGGCTTGACCTTGGTAACCTCCCAAAGGCTGATGAATCATAATTCTTGAATTAGGAAGAGCAAATCTTTTTCCACTTGTACCTCCTGCAAGAAGTATTGCACCCATGCTAGCAGCTTGGCCAATGCACAGGGTACTTATATCAGGTTTTATATAAGTCATTGTGTCGTATATAGACATTCCAGAAGTTATGGAACCACCGGGAGAATTTATGTAAATATTGATATCTTTGTCAGGGTTCTCTGCTTCCAAGAATAGTAATTGAGCCACAATTAGATTTGCCATGTAGTCTTCTATTGGTCCAGTGATAAAAATAACCCTTTCCTTAAGTAGCCTAGAGTAAATATCGAAAGCTCTTTCACCTCTTGGCGTTTGTTCAACCACCATCGGTACCAATTGATTAAAAATTTTGTCGGTCATGCGTTTATTCCTAAAACTTTATCAAAATCCATATTTTCTTCAGTTGACTTTCCTTCCTTTTCTAAAAGTTCAGTAACTTGTTCTTCTAAAGCCAAAGATTCAATATTCTTTAATTGTTCTTCATTACTGTAGTACCAATTTACAACTTTTTCGGGTTCTTTGTAGTTTTTAGATCTTTCTTCTATAAGCTTTTTAACTATTTTACCATCTGCTTTTAGTTCACGTTCTTCAATTAGCTTGTTAAGTATGATGCCAAGCTTCACTCTTTTTTGTGCATTCACTCTAAAGTTCTCAACCGGAAATTCTTCATCTTTTAATTTTTCATACTCTTTGCCTGATTGGGCGGCAGAACCTTTTCTTAGATTAATCATTTCATTCATGATCATAGACTCAGGAATTTCAAATTCGTTCATTTCGGCAAGCGCATCGAAAATTCTTTCTTTTTTCATTCCAGTAAGAGCAGACTCTAAATCAACATTAAGTCTTTCTTTTAAAGTTTTTTTGAATTCAGCCTCATCTTTAGATGGTATGCCAGCCATGGTAAAAAACTCTTCATTCATATCTGGTAACTTAGGTTTTAAAACATCCAAAACTTCTGTTTTAAAGATTGCTGGCTTCCCTTTTAAATGTTCTACATGGTAGTCGTCAGGAAATGAAACATTTAAGTCTTTCTTGTCGCCTTTAGATAAATCCTTCAAGCCATCTTCAAACCCAGGGATCATAGTATTAGAACCTATTTCAATCGTAACCTCATCTGCTTTACCACCTTCAAAAGGTTCATCATCAATAAATCCTTCAAAGTTAACTTTGACCACATCATTATCTTCAGACTTGCCTTCTTTAGACTCCAATTGTGAAAATCTTTTACGAATGTTATCGATTGTTTTGTTGATGTCTTCATCAGCAACTTCTGAGATGGGTTTTTTGAAGGTTAGTTGAGAAATTTTTTTTATTGTAATCTCTGGATAAACTTCAAAAGTTGCGTCGAATTTAACATCCTTATCAAGTTCCATAGATTTAGGATCAAACTTAGGTTGTCCTACAACTTGAATGTTATCTTCGCTTATTTTTTTAAAAAAGCTTTCAGACATTGCATCAAAAATAACGTTAGCCTTAATCTGACTTCCATACATTTGCTCAATTATTTCTTTAGGTGCTTTGCCTTTCCTGTAGCCTTTGACAGTGGATGAAAATTGTTGGCTTGCAACCCTTTTATCGTAATCTTTTTGCAGTTCTTCTTTAGGAAGGGTGAATTTTAATTTTTTTTCTATTTCGTTTTTTTTACCTAGCCCAAACATTACTTTTCCTTGTTCTTAAAGAACGCAGAACTTTAGCATAAAATCTTGGTTTGCCTCTTACTAAATTAATGGGGTGGATGATGGGGCTCGAACCCACGACAACCGGTACCACAAACCAGCGCTCTACCAACTGAGCTACATCCACCACTCTGGCCTCCCGGGCAGGATTCGAACCTGCGACCCTCTGCTTAGAAGGCAGATGCTCTATCCAGCTGAGCTACCGGGAGATGGGGACTATTCTATCGAAAAGGAATTAATTAGTCTTCTTGCTTAGGTATCGCAAAATTCACAGCAGTATGCATCATGGATGAAACCAACTTGTCTTCTTCATCAAAAAGTCTGGCTTCCATAGTCGCTATTTGTCTTCCAATTTTTATGAATTTGACTGTAATTTTTGCATCGCCTAAAGGCAAAGATCTATGAAACAAGACGTGTAAGTCAGTCGTTAAGGGAGCAGCTGTACCATTGTTGTCCCCTATAAAAGCCATGGATGAAGCTTGATCCAATGCAGCTGTAATCATTCCGCCTTGCACAAAACCTCTTGGATTAATTGAAGATTCATCAAAGCTTACCGAAAAATAATGTTCTTCGTCCTTTGAAGATAGATACTTTAAATTCAAAAATTTATTAATACCTGAAGGATTACCCAGCATTTTTTCTTCTAAAAATTTTTTCATAATTTTTTATGGTCGGGGTGGAGGGATTTGAACCCCCGACATCCTGCTCCCAAAGCAGGCGCGCTACCAGGCTGCGCTACACCCCGTTGAGAAGCATTATAATTAATAATACCTTTTTTGATACTCTAAAAACTAATATGAAATTTAAAATCTATATAATGTTTGAATGTCTTTGATATTAGATGGAAAAAAATTAGCTTCACTTTCAGAAGAAGAATTCAAAATAAGAGTCTCTGAACTCAAAGAAAAAACTGGTGCAACTCCAATTCTGGCAACCATCTTAGTAGGAAGGGATCCAGCCTCTGCAACATACGTGAAAATGAAAGGTAATGCTTGTAAAAGAATTGGAATGGATTCTCTAAAAGTTGAGATGGATGAGTCAACTACCACAGAGGAGCTCTTAGAAAAAATAAGTAAATTAAATAGAAATGAGAATGTTCATGGAATTCTTTTACAGCATCCTGTTCCTTCTCAAATAGATGAAAGAATCTGCTTTGATTCGATTGCAGTTGAAAAAGATGTTGATGGTGTTACTTCTGAAAGCTTTGGGTTAATGGCCATGGGTTCTGATGCTTATGGCTCATGCACTCCCTATGGAATCATGAGGATATTAAAGCATTACGGTATAGATTGTTCTGGCAGAAGTGCTTGCGTGATAGGCAGAAGTCCAATTTTAGGAAAACCCATGTCGATGATGTTATTGAACGAAAATGCAACCGTTTCAATTTGTCACTCAAAGACGACGAATCTTTCAGAAATTGTAAGTGATTCAGATATTGTTGTAGCAGCACTGGGAAAGAAGGAATTTGTAAAATCTTCTTGGTTAAAAAAAGGTTCTATCTTAGTCGACGCTGGATTTCATCCCGGGGGTTTTGGTGATGTTGAACAAGAAGGATTAGATTCTATCTGCTCAGCTTACACTCCTGTTCCTGGTGGAGTAGGTCCAATGACAATCAACACATTAATTATGCAAACTCTTGAGAGTTGTGAGGCTAAATTTAAATAGCCTTTCCCTTTCCCCAGTATTCATCCTTAAGAAGTCTTTTGTATAACTTTCCTGTTGGATGTCGAGGTAACTCTTCACGAAAATCAATGCTCCTAGGGCATTTGACGTGCGAAATATTTTCTCGACAATAAGCCATCAATTCTTGCTCAAGATCATCGCTAGCCAAACTCATATCTTTAGGTTGAACTACGGCCTTCACTTCCTCTCCCATTTCTTCGTTCGGTACTCCAAACACAGCAACATCTGCAACTTTTGGGTGCATAATCAAAGTATCTTCAGTTTCTTTAGGATATATATTTACTCCCCCAGAAATTATCATAAAAGCTTTCCTGTCGGTTAGGTAAAGAAAGCCATCCTCATCAAGGTAGCCTACATCTCCAAGAGTTGTATATCCTTGCTTTGATGTCGCTCCTTTAGTTTTTTCCTCATCATTGTGATAGGAAAAACCCGTTGATGTTGGTCCCTCAAAATATATAGTTCCCTCTTCTCCAGTAGCTACTTCGTTTTGATCATCATCGAGAATATGTACAGGTCCTAATAATGACTGTCCAACAGTCCCTTTGTGAGCAAGCCATTGCTCAGAATTACATGCAACAAAGCCGTTAAATTCTGTTCCAGCATAATATTCGTGAATAATTGGCCCCCACCAATCAATCATTTTTTCTTTTACTTCGACTGGGCATGGAGCAGCCGCATGAATGGCAATTTTGTGTGATGATAAATCATATTTATCCATGATTTCTGGATCGCTCTTAAGAAATCTAATAAACATTGTTGGAACCCATTGACTGTGAGTGATTTTATATTTCTCAATAGCTTCCAATGCAGCCTCGGGATCAAATTTTTCTAAAACGATGCTTGTTGCTCCCAAAGCCAAAAATCCTGTATTAAAGCCCATCGGAGCTGAATGATACAAAGGTGCTGGAGATAGATAAATTGATTCTTCGTCAGCTGAATACAGACCTTGCACAACTCTGGTCAAACCAAGATCATCATCGGCAGAATCATAAGGTAAAGGACTTAGGTTTATCTCTCTACTGACGCCCTTTGGCTTTCCTGTAGTTCCTGAAGAATAAAGCATTGCTGCCCCCTGACATTCATCTTCTATCGGTTCAACGGGCATTGATTTGATCGCATTTTCAAAAGATTTGAAATCACCTGATTCTCCATCAAGCATAAATTTATGCACTCCCTCAAGAGAGCTTGCTAGATCTTTAGCTGAATCCTCTAAAAATTTTGATGTGATAAATACTTTTGCACCACAATCTTTGACAATGTATTCAACTTCATTTGCCTGAAGTCTCCAGCTGATAGCAGTGTATTTCAGCCCACTTCTCCATGCTGCAAATGCAATAGGAAAAAACAGCTTATGGTTCTCCATCATGAAGGCCATACTATCTCCAGGTTTTAAGTCAAGAGATCGAAATAGTTGGGCGCCTTGATTGGATAATTCATTTAATTCTTGGTGCGTTATTACATCACCGCTCCCAGCCATAATAATTGCTGGTTTATCTTTTAGTTTTGGGCCATTTATACCTGGGTGCATAATCTTTTGTATTTTTAAAGTAAAATAACTCCTCCGGAATAAAAAATATCACATTATGAAGTCAATAAGAAGATTGCCAGTTATATGCGGATACGGAGGAATTAATTCTGCTGGACGATCTGCATTTGATCTTGCCTATAAGCGGTTGGTATTTAAACTTCTTTCACAAGAAGAAAAAAATGAGGTCATTCTTGATCTCAGCAATTTGACTGATGGACTTACTAACGAAGAAAATATTCTCGCCAATACATTGGTAAGAAAGATTGATAAAGATAAATATGATCCGGACGGTTTAATGACTGGAAAGATGAATGTAAATGCAGCTGGACAATTTCCAACTGGATTTGATCCGGGAAGCTTTTATAAGTCTAGGCAACATCCCGTGGGATTAGAAACTACATTATTTGGAGTTTCTGATACTCTTAGTTTTGCGGGGATCAATTGGGATGAAGATATTAAACCGATTGTTGATCCTTCAAGAGTTGGAGTTTTTGCTGGGCCTGCAATAGGTCAATTAGACTCATTTGGTTTGGGAGGTTTAATGCAGTCTAGACTTAAGGGTAAAAGAGCAAGTTCTAAACATTTGTCTATGTCATTGCTTGAAATGTCCGCAGATTTTATCAATGCATACATTTTGGGATCTGTGGGAGTTACAGGTGCAAATGCAGGCGCATGCGCTACTTTTTTGTATAACCTCGATTTACTTATAAATGGTATTAAAGAAGATCGTTTAGATATCGGTATTGCTGGATCAGCTGAGGCACCAATAAATCCTGAAGTAACTGATGGTTTTGTTGCTACTACAGGAATTGCTGACGATAAAAAAATACTAGCAATGCAACAAAGGAACGGAGATGATTCTGAGATTGACCACTCCAGAGCATGCAGACCATTTGGAGATAATGCAGGCCTAATTTTAGGTGAGGCAGCTCAATTTGTCTTAGTAGCAAGCTTAGAAAAAGCCTTTGAACTAGGCTTAGAGATATATGCTTTAGCCCCAGGGATAAAAATTAATGCTGACGGGATTAAAAAATCAATTTCTTCGCCAGGTATTGGAAATTACATCACCATGGCTTCTGCAGTTAATGAAACTAAACAATTTTCTAATGATCTCAAAAGGAGTTTTGTTATCGCACACGGAACAGGTACTTTTCAAAACAGAAGCACTGAGTCGCATGTACTTTCATCAGTAGCAAATGGAATGGGCCTTAATGAATGGGAAGTAACGGGCTTAAAAGGCTCCTTAGGTCATACAATGGGCCCAGCAGCTGGAGACGAACTAATGACTGCAATTGGCTTTTGGAAACATGGTTTCATACCAGGTATCAATACAACCAAAAAACTTGCCGAGGATGTATATAAAGATAATTTGAATTTCATTTTGGAAGACACCGAAAAAGATAAAGAATCTATTGATGCCATTTATCTAAATGCAAAAGGTTTTGGAGGGAATAATGCCTCAGCAGGAATAATATCTCCAAAGATTGCAGTTGATTTAGCTAACCAAGAATTCTCTAAAGCTGAACACTTGCAATACGAGCAAAATAAAGAAAAAGTTCGTGAATCATCTATTAACTATCAAGACAGTTGTAAGAAAGGAGATTACGGGGTTATTTATAGATTTAATGAGGAAGTCCTGGAAGGATTAGAGGATATTGAAATTTCTGAAGAAGGCATAAGACTTAAAGGCTACAAAGCCCCTATAAAATTTAACTAATCTTATCTTTAGGAAATAAATTTCTTATCAATGGAATTAGAGGTAGAAGATATATATACCACTTCGGAAAAATTCTTTGAGCCAAATCATACATATGTGCGTCTATACCGACTAATATCCTCTTATTTTTCTTTCGAATGTTTTTAAGAATTATTTTTGCAGCACTTTTTGCACTTGTAGGTGCATTTTCCTTAAAAATTTTTCCTGCTTCTTCAGGAGTATTTGCTTCACCAAATAAGGAAGTCCCGGGTTCAAAATTTTTAAACCTTGATGCAGAAAATATATTGGTACCTATGTGCCCAGGATGAACAGAATAAACTTCCACAGACTCATTATTCAATTGCATTTCTAGAGCTAAACTTTCAGTAAAACCTCTAACGCCAAATTTCCCAACGTGGTAAATAGACTGTGTAGGCACGCTCAAAAGTCCAAATATTGATGATGTATTAACGATTGCAGATTCAGGTCTTCCTTTTAAGTGGGGCAGAAAAGCTCTTGTTGAATTAATAACCCCATGCAAAAGAATTCCCAATCCGAAGTCCCAATCTTCATCTGTGCTATCTTCAACTTTGGTCGCTACAGATAAACCTGCATTGTTGAAAACAATGTCCACTTGCCCATGATTTTCAATAACTTCATTTGGCAAGTTATCAACTGCATTTTTATCACTGACATCAATTAAATGCGAAGAAACTCCAACGTTATGTTTTTTAAGTAATTCCCTTGTATCATTCAAAAGATCTTCTTTCCATTCAACTAAGGCTATGTTGCAACCTTCAGATGCCAACTGCAAAGCAAGCTCTTGGCCCATTCCAGACCCAGCACCTGTAATAACAGCAACTTTATCTTTGAAATTCTTCATAATTAGTAAACCTTACCAAATTATCTAAAAAAATTCTTGATAGCCTGCAACGGTAACCCTTGAATAACAAAAGGATCACCATTAACAAATTCAAATAATTCTTTTCCATAAGATTCGTATTTATAAGAACCACTTGATTTAAGAGGCTTGTCTTTTTCTACGTATGCTTTTATCTCATCTAAACTTAAATTCTTCATCTTAAGGATTGCTTTGAAATGATCTTCCAAAATAATTTCACTATTTTTTACAATTGCCAGGCCGTTGATTTGAAAGTGCTCTTTGCCTGAAAGTTCCTTCAGATTTTCCATTGCCTTCTCTTTATATATTGGTTTACTGAAGACCTTATTGTTCTGAATGCAAATTTGATCGCTACCGATTATGTATTTGTCAGGGAAAAATTTACTTACGCTAAGCGCCTTTTCTTTTGCCAGCAAAATGGAAAGTTCAATTGGTGAAAGTGATCTATTTTTGTCTTTAAGTTCATGTTCATCAATTTCAGGTTTGCAAGTTTCAAAATTGAAGCCCGCTTCAGAAAGAATTTTTTTTCTTATCTCTGATTCTGAGGAAAGAACAAAATCAATTGTCAAAATTTATTGATTATTTCCTGAATGAATTAAGGACATAAACTCGTTTCTAGTGTCAGTATTTTTTTGAAAAATACCAGTCATTTTACTTGTGACAGTGCTAGTTTCGGATTTATGAATTCCTCTGGTGGTCATACATTGATGGGCGGCATCGACGACAACTGCAACCCCTTTTGGTTTGAGGACATTGCTTATAGCGTCTGCAATCTGAGCGGTCATAGTTTCTTGCGTTTGAAGTCTTTTACCAAAAACATCAACGATTCTTGCAAGCTTACTTATGCCGACGACTCGATTGTTGGGGATATAACCTATGTGCGCTATACCTAAAATAGGCACCATGTGATGTTCGCAGTGAGATTCCAATCTTATGTTTCTGACAATCACCATCTCATCGTAACCTTCAACTTCCTCAAAAGTTTTAGATAATATTTCTTCTGGATCTTCCTCATAGCCAGCAAAAAATTCTTGGTAAGCTCTTGCTACTCTGTCTGGTGTTTCGATCAGTCCTTCCCTTTCTGGATCATCCCCAGCCCAGGCAATAAGTGTTCTAACAGCTTCCTTAGCTTCTTCCATTGATGGAGCAGATGGCTTAAATTTGGCTACTTTTTTCATAATTAGTCTTAAAAGTTGTTTACTCTAGATGTAATTTTACAATATAGCAAAGTTAATATCAGGAATAAGGTTATTTCTGGACGATTGCACCGCCCCCTTTTGCAAATTCTTCAGCTTTTTTCTTATCTTTGAGAAGGTTCTCTACTTTTACAGGCACTTCAAGACCTTTCAGCATGCCAGGTTGATTATAAATCCTGTCTATCCATAACTTCAGATCATCAAGACCGTCTGTTGATACTCCAGACCATCTATGAGTTCTTACCCAACACCAATTCGCAATATCAGCTATTGAAAATTCATCCACGAGCCAATCTTTGCCGCTCAAACTAGTATTCAAAACTTCAAACAATCTTCTGCTTTCATTTTGGTATCGATCTATGGCGGGTTGAATTTTTTCAGGAAAATATCTGAAAAATACATTTGCCTGACCCATCATTGGTCCAATTCCACCCATTTGGAACATCAACCATTGAATAACTTGCGATCTTTTAACTGTATCACTAGGAAGAAGTTTCCCTGTCTTTTCTGCAAGGTAAATCATGATAGCTCCAGACTCGAAGATTGCTAAATCATCGTTCTCCCTATCAACAATTACTGGAATTCTTCCATTAGGATTCATGGCTAAAAAATCAGATGTTTTTTGATCTCCTTTTTGCAAGTCAATAGCATGAGTTGTGTAATCAAGACCCATAGATTCGAGAGTACATGACACTTTATGGCCATTTGGTGTGGAGGTTGTATATAAGTCAATCATCTTTTTTATTGTTAATACTATTGAATGGATATGGTCTTTGTTCTGTCTCAAATGAAACGAAGTCAATGATTTGATTTATGAATTTCTGAAAAAGATTTGTTAATTCGCCAAGATGTTTATTGGGGTTTTTTGTAATCAACTTAAAGAAAAACTGAGCAATTGCGATAATCCACAAAAGAAAAATTGAGTATGAAAAAACTATGAGGTAAACAATAACTAGTAAAGCATCGATCCATGTAGAGCTATCTTTAATATTAGACATAGCTTCATCAGAAATCACGCTTGGTTCCTGCTGAGCTTCCTTGCTTTCTTTTGAACTATCTTTTTCTTGTGTCATTTATAAATCTCTTCCATCAGATTCCAAAATCATTTTATCAAAAGATTCTCTTACTGCAGACTTTTTAAAAACAATATTGTGTAACTTTTCTACTATGGGCATTTCTAAATTTATTTCATTTATCTTTTCGTATACGGTTTTTAGAGTTTTTTCTCCCTCAATCACCTGATTTATTGCGATTTTAGCTTCGTGCCTAGACTTTCCTCTTCCCAAAAGGTATCCGAAGGAATAGTTCCTACTTTTTTCTGAGCTTGATGTAGCAATTAAATCTCCGACGCCAGCCAGCCCAATTAGAGTGAGTTTATTTAGCTTCAGTCTTTGAAAAAGATGCGACATTTCAACTAAGCTTCTCGTTAAGATCATTGCTTTAGTATTTTTTTTATTTCCTAACCCATCGGATAATCCAGACACTATGGCATATATGTTTTTCAGAGCTCCAGCTAACTCAATCCCTTTGACATCATTATTTAGAAAAACCTTGAAATTATCTTGATCTAGTATCGCCGCAAACTCTTTGGCTAATTTTTTATTTTTCGAAGCTATCACGCATGCTGAAGTCATGCCCTCAATAATTTCAGATGCAAGATTTGGTCCAGATAAAACCGAAAGTTTAGCTTTTGGACTAATCTCCTCTAATAATATTTCACTCAAAGACTTGAAGGTCTTTCTCTCTAAACCTTTTGAAGCAATTAAAAAAGAAGTTGAATTATTTAAGTTATATTTATTTTTTTTGAAAAAACTCCTTATAGATGACGAGGGTATTGAAATAATGATATGTCTAAGTTTTAAAACATCTCTTTGATTAGAAGTAGCTTTTATTTTATTACTAAGCTTTTTGGCTCCAGTATATTTTTTATTGGTGTGCTTATTGTTTATTTCGTAAACAGTTTTTTTATTTCTAGACCAAAGTAATACCTCATACCCATTTGAACTAGCGATTTCAGACAGAACGGTTCCCCAAGATCCACCTCCCAAAATACCTATTTTTTTGGATGTATCATTCATTTAAAAAATCTAAAGAATCTTTCATATATTTTGACCACCATTTTTGGCCCATTTCGCTCATTCGTTCTAGGTTATTCATCGATTTGATATCTATTTGAGTAGCTGCATCATTTAAGTTGGAATCAACTCTAAAATAGTTTTCTCCTATGATTTTTTCTGATAATTGATGCTCTAAATTTGATTCAAGTAACATTGGAATTATTCCTCCCCTTAACCAAGAAAGAGAGCCCCAATTCTTTGCTCTTGATCCATCAATAAAGCTATTATTAAAACCTGTTCCAATACTAAAAACTTTAATTTCATCTTCTGGATAAAGTTTTTCTGCTTCAGTTAAAGCTATCAAGGCGGGATTATTTGTTGAAACAGCACCATCCACATACCAATTATCTTCGATTTGAACTGCCGGGAAATAAGTAGGTGCAGCAGAAGTTGCGGCAGCTACATCTGCAACAGACACTTCAGGATGATCTCTTTCAGAAAAAATTTCTGGAAAACGAGTATTTAGATTATAGGTAACAATTGAGCAAGGGGTATCTGAACTAGACATTTTCAAACTTCCAAAATAATCATACATAACCTCTAGTTTTTTATACCCGTTATATTTTGTTCGAAAAAGACTTGAGAAGGATCGAGTAAAAATCTTTTTTAAATTTTTTTCAGAATAAATTTCTAACAATCTTGGACCTTCTATTTCTAAAACAGAAATAACGAGGGCTATTATTCCTCCGGTTGATGTTCCCACAACTAGATCAAATTTCGAGGAAAGAGGCTTACCTATTTTTTTCTCTAATTCATAAAGAAAAACAGAAGTAGCAAGGCCTCTAACTCCGCCACCATCAAGAGATAAAACATATTTTGTCATGCAGATTGTTTAGCTCAGTTATAATTATTTTATGAATCTTGAAGAGCTATTTAATGAATCTATTCTACACTCAAATTATCCTGTTTTTTTTACGGGCGCAGGAATAAGCACAAACTCTGGAATACCTGACTTCAGAGGGCCTAAGGGATTTTGGAAAACAAACACACCTATTATGTTTCAAGACTTTGTAGATCAAGAATCTCAAAGATTGAAGTATTGGACTCAAAGTATTGAATTTAAATCTAACTTTCAAGAAAAAAAACCTAATGAAGGTCACATTATTATCACAGATATTATTAATGAAAAAGAATCTGGGCATTGCATAACTCAAAATGTTGATAATCTTCATCAAAGATCAGGTTTGAAAGACGATCAAGTCACAGAACTTCATGGGAATGCAACTTATGCGGTTTGCTTGAACTGTCAAAAAAAGTTTGAACTCTACAAAATCCATCAACAATTTCAAGAATTAAGACAATCACCCTCTTGCGATGAATGTGACGGTTGGATAAAGACTGCAACAATATCTTTTGGACAACCTATGCCAGAGGATAAGATGATCATAGCTCAAGCAGAGACACTAAAAGCCGATGTCTTTATAGTGGCAGGCTCATCATTATCTGTATTTCCAGCAGCTAACTTTCCATTGATTGCCAAGGAAAATGGGGCAAAGCTTATTATTATTAACAACGAGGAAACTCAATTTGATCATTTTGCTGACATTTTAATTCATGACGATATCTCTAAAACTTTCTCAAATCTAAAAATTATTCACTAATTGTTTATGGATTCAAAAAAAATAGGATTTTGGGCGGGATTAATACTTTTTTTTGTAGTTTTATTTTTTTTTAGTCCAGATGATTTGTCGAATAGAGGACAAATTACGGCTGCGATTTTTGTTTTGATGGGTATTTGGTGGGCAACCGAAGCTCTTCCCCTTCCTGCAACAGCTTTGATTCCTTTAGTTGCTTTCCCTCTTTTAGGAGTCGAACAAATAGGTGTTTTGTCAAAAGAATACATGAATAAAGTTCAATTTTTGTTCGCCGGTGGATTTATGATCGCAATAGCAATGCAGAAATGGAATTTACATAAACGAATTGCTCTCTTTGTTTTGACAATTACCGGCTTCAAAAGCGAAAGATTAATTGCAGGATTTATGCTGGCAAGCTTTATTTTAAGTATGTGGATAATGAATACTTCAACAACTATCATGCTTCTCCCAATTGGGATCTCAATAATTCAAGCTATTAACGATTCGATAAAAAATCTTACCGAAGATCAAAAATTAAACTTTCAAGTGTGTCTTTTACTGGGTATAGCCTACTCATCTTCTTTGGGAGGTATAACAACTCCAATAGGAACAGCACCTAATGGAGTTCTTATTCAATATGCGTTTGAAAATTATAATCTTGATATCGGCTTCATAGATTGGTTCAAGGTAGCTGCTCCATTCTCATTAGTTTCTTTACCAATAATATGGATTGTTTTGACTAAATTCTTATTTCCGATTAATTTTTCGGATACAGGAAGTGCAAAAAAGATACTAATCGATATAGAGATTGAATTAGGATCCATGACTAAAGAGGAAAAGATTATATCCGGAGTATTTTTATTTACGGCGCTTGGATGGGTTTTTAGAAAACTCATTGATGACTTACCTTATATGTTTCTTCTAGAAGACGCAGTCATTTCGATGATTGGAGGTCTAAGTCTTTTTTTCTTAACCTCCAATAATAGAGCTTTGATTAATTGGGATGATGTTCAATCAAAATTCCCTTGGGGATTAATTTTTCTTTTTGGTGGTGGTATGGCACTTGCATACGTAGTGAATGATTCTGGTCTCGCTATATGGTTAGCAAACTTAGTACCCAATGAAGCCAATCTTGTCATAGTATTATTCATCGTCATAGCCTTAGTAATCGCACTTACAGAATTAACAAGCAACCTAACTACAACGATCACTTTTATTCCAATAATTGCAGGAATAGGAATCAATATTGGAGTAAATCCTATGTTGTTAATAGTACCGCTGACTATTGCGGCTAGTTGTGCTTTTATGCTTCCAGTTGCAACTCCTCCTAATTCAATTGTTTATGCATCAGGGTATATTCCTATTAGCAGAATGGTCAGAGCAGGAATATTTCTGAATGTTATCTGCGGATTAATCTTGTTAGCAATGAATGTCTTATTTCCAAATTCTTTTGAGTTATTTAGCTAGTTTCTTATTGTTCTTCTTTGCTCCTAGTATTAATATATTAAAAGGTGTCGCAGCTAGTGAAATAAATCAGGGATTCTCTAGAACTGTTTTTATAAAATTTACCCTGTACAGGAGGTGGTCCAAAATTAATATTAACTATTTAGCAGGAATATCAGGGGGTGCCTCTTGACAACGGGTTGACCCGTATTCCGGCTAGAGGCCGGTACGTCCCGCCTCTAGTAAGAGATTAGTTGAGATACTTTCTCTTGAAAAACCCCGCATAATGCGGGGTTTTTTTTATTCAGATGTAAGGTCGTGACCTGATGAAGCAGTCAATCCTCCATCACAAATAATGGTTTCACCAACAGTAAAATTTCCTGCTCGCGAAGACAGAAAAATTGCAAGACCTCCCACATCTTCTGCCGTTCCAATTCTTTTCATAGGATTCCTTTTGACTAATGGATCATAATTATGTGCCACAGCGGATCCCAACATGTTGCTTGGGAAAGGACCTGGAGCAATTGCATTTACTAAAATATTATCTTGCACCAATCTTGAGGATAGATGCCTAGTCAAATGATGAACTGCCGCTTTAGAAGCGCTGTAAACATAGTTTTCAAAAGCCGGTGTGTTAATACCATCAATCGAACCGATATTAATCACTCTAGCTGGATTTTCTTTGGTAGATCCTTTCTTTAATAAAGGCAAGAATTTCTGTGTAACAAAAAACATACTTTTAACGTTTAAGTCCATCACCTTATCCCATCCAAGTTCTGAGAATTCTTCAATAGGCTCTCCCCATGCTGCACCAGCATTGTTAACCAAAATATCAATTTTAGATTCTTTTTGAGAAATTTCGTTATACAACTCTTCTATCCCATCAAGGGTTGAGGCATTATTGGGAATTGAAATGCATTCTGCGTTATATCTCTCACTAAGTTCATTGGCTTTGTCGTTACAAGCATCTGCTTTTCTGGCGGTGATGTAAACTTTCGCTCCATTTGCCAAGTAAGCTGAGGCAATCATTTCCCCAACTCCTCTTGATCCACCTGTGACAAGAGCTACTTTGTCTTTCACCGAAAAAATATCTTCAATTTTCATAATTTAGAACCTTTTAAAAATGGCGGACCGGACGGGACTCGAACCCGCGACCTCCGCCGTGACAGGGCGGCGTTCTAACCAGAACTGAACTACCGGTCCATTTGAGGTTGCAATTATACATACCTTGAAGAAAAAAAATCACATAAACTAATCAATAGTTTTTATGCTTTATTCGAAATAGGATATGAAAAAAATACTCATAAATTTTCTCATTTTAAGTTTTTACTCTTTTGGTGGTGGAGAAGCAGGTTCTTTATCTCTAGATAAAGATATTAATGAAGATAGGAAAATTTCATTTCCAAATACAAAAGAATATCTTGTTATCGTTTCTGATTTGCATACTCATTCAGTCTTTTCTGATGGGCATGTGTGGCCAAATATTAGAGTAGAAGAAGCATTGAGAGATGGTTTAGATGTTTTAGCAATTACTGAGCACCTTGAATATCAGCCTCACATTGAATTTTTACCAAATAAAAATAGAAATGATGCTTATGAAGAGGCTCTATTAGCTAATAAAAATAATGAGGATTTATTAGTAATTAATGGAGCTGAAATTACAAGAATACCGCCAGCAGGTCATATCAATGCAATTTTCATCAAAGATGCAAATTTATTATTCAATGATGATGAGTCTAATATTCCGCTGGCACAAGAACTTTTAAAGCAATATCCTGAAGCAGCATCATGGGAAGAAAATAAAACCATCAGAGACTATTATGCTTTGACTTCTGTTTGGCCGGTAGAGAAAGCTGTGGATGCAGCACACGCTCAAGGAGGTTTTATTTTTTGGAATCATTCTTGGTGGACGCCACAGTCCCCTCAAGGTATTTCTGTTCTTACTGATTTTCATAAAAAACTTATTAAAGAAAATAAACTGCATGGAATAGAAATTGCAAATGGAATAAATTATTCAGATGAGGCTTTTCAAATAGCTATAGATAACGATTTAACAATCATAGGAACTTCAGATGTTCATAATTTAATTGATTGGGACTATTCATTTTATAAAGGTAAACATCGTCCAGTAACATTGATCCTTTCAAAAGGAAAATCTGAAAATTCAATTAAGGAAGCATTATTTGAGGGGAGAACTATTGTATGGTTTAAGAATAATTTAATTGGTTTAGAAAATAATTTATTACCTCTTTTAAAAAGCAGCCTATCCATGAAAAGCTTGGGATACCAGGCAGGAACAACAATATTAGAAGTTTTAATTGAGAATAAATCTGATGCAAAAATGATGTTAAGAAATTTCTCTAAGTATACTTTGTCTCAAAATACTAATTTTTTTGAAATTGATCCTCACAGCAAGAAAATTATTGAAATTAAAACTATAGATGCGTTGAAAAACATTGAGCTTGTATTTTCTGTAGAAAATGCATTCATTGCACCTAAAAAGAATGCTCAATTGAGTTTTAAACTAAGGATTTAATCATCGCTGGTGGGCGATACAGGACTTGAACCTGTAACTTCCACCTTGTAAGGGTGGCACTCTACCAATTGAGTTAATCGCCCAGAGAATTCGGAATTATAATATTCAACTTTATTCAAGTCATCTCTTTGTTCAAGTTACCAACAAAATAGACTTTCTAGAAATATTGAGGCATATTTTATTTAAATTTTCTTTAAAAAATCATGTTAGAAGCACAACCTTTAAAAACCCGTTTAAATCTGAACGATGATGAGTTTATTTCAAATAAAAAATCCATGCTCGGAAAGCTTGATGAGATCAATGATCTTCTCGATGAAGCTGAAGCTGGTGGTGGTCCGAGGCATCATGAAAGACTTGCTGCCAGAGGAAAGCTTCCTGTAAGAGAAAGAATTTTTAATTTTTTAGATCCTGATAGTCCATTTTTAGAAATTAGCCCACTAGCCGGTTATAAGTCTGACTATCCTGTAGGGGGAGGTTGCGTAGCAGGCATAGGTGTTTCTGCCGGTGTTGAATGTATTATTTTTGCAAATGATCCAACAGTTTTGGCTGGGGCAATGCAAGCGTTCTCAGTAAAAAAATGGATGAGAGCAATGCAAATTGCCAGAGACTGTCGCATTCCTTTTGTGCAATTTGTTGAATCAGCTGGCGGAGATTTGAGACCTAGAGGAAACCGTTCTTCAGTTGCTTTAAATGTTGGTCATTTTGCTGAGTCAGGAAGACAGTTCTATGAAATAACCGAACTATCAAAGCTCGGTATTCCAACTGTAACAATTACTTTTGGATCTTCCACTGCGGGAGGTGCTTATCAGCCGGGAATGTCAGATTACAATATTTTTGTTAAAGAACAGTCTCAAGTATTTTTGGGTGGTCCGCCATTAGTTAAAATGGCAACAGGTGAAGAATCTGATGCCGAAAGTCTAGGTGGAGCAAAGATGCATGCTGAAAAATCCGGTTTAGCGGACTATTTTGCGGAAGATGAAATGGATGCAATAAGAATTGGCAGAGAAGTTATGTCTCATCTTGATTGGTCAAAAGAAGGTAATTCTCCTGATTCTATCCATGAAGAGCCTATTAATGATCAAGAAGACTTATTAGGTATTGTGAATCCAAGCTTGAAAAGACCATTTGATGTTCGCGAAGTAATTTCGAGAGTAGCAGATGGTTCAAGGTTTGAAGAATTCAAACCCCTCTTTGGTCCAACTATAATATGCGGTTTCATGAAAATTCATGGGCACACAGTCGGAGTTTTAGGAAATAATGGTTCCTTATTTCCAGATTCATCCCAAAAGGCAGCCCACTTTATTCAACTATGCAATCAGATAAGTATCCCTCTTGTTTTTTTACAAAATATTACAGGTTTTAATATTGGAAAAGAATTTGAGCAAAATGGATCGATTAAAAAAGGGGCACAAATGCTAAATGCAGTTTCAAATTCTGAGGTCCCTCATTTGACAGTTATTCTTGGAAACTCATACGGTGCCGGTACATATGCCATGTCTGGAAGAGAATTTGGTAATGCTTTTACCTTTTTATGGCCAACAGCAAAGATTGCCGTAATGGGAGGAGAACAAATAGCTGGAGTTATGTCTATGGTAAGAAGAGCAAAAGCTATGCGTGATGGTCTCCCCTTCGATGAAAAAGAAGATGCAAAAATTGTACAAGGTCAAAAAATTTCTCATGACAAAGGTTCTGAAGCTTTAATAGCCACAAGTGCAATTTCCGATGATGGGATTATTGATCCAAGAGATACCAGGACAGTTCTTGGTATTTGCCTTTCTGTTGTAAATAATAAAGAGGTTAAGGGATCAGATGGATTTGGAGTGTTCAGACTATGATCATTAAAAAATTACTAATTGCAAATAGAGGAGAAATTGCAAGTAGAGTGATCAGCAGTGCTCAAGATATGGGAATCTCATGTGTTGCTATTTATACAGAAGATGATGCTAATTCTCCTTATGTTAAGGAGGCTGATGAAGCTTATAAATTGGAAGGTAGTTATTTGGATGCAAAAGAAATAATTTCTATTGCTAAAAATTCAGGTTCTCATGCAATTCATCCGGGATATGGCTTTTTATCTGAAAATGCTGGGTTTGCAAATTCTGTGAAAAAAGCAGGGATCATTTGGATAGGACCAAGTGGGAATGTCATTAAAAAAATGGGAGATAAAATTACCTCCAAGAAACTAGCTGAAAAGGCTGGTGTTCCTACTCTTCCTATGACTTCTGATGCCAAAGATGCAAAAAAAATTGGGTATCCAATTCTTGTTAAGGCTTCTGCTGGAGGAGGTGGTAAAGGGATGAGAATTGTTGAAGATCCTAAAAAATTAAAAGAGAGCATATCAGCTGCAGAGCGTGAAGCCGAGAGCGGTTTTGGCGATAAAAGAGTTTTTTTAGAAAGATATGTAGAAAAATCTCGTCACATAGAGATTCAAATTTTAGGTGATTCTTTTGGAAACGTTGTTCACTTAGGAGAAAGAGAGTGCTCAATTCAAAGAAGGCACCAAAAAATAGTTGAAGAATCTCCTTCTACAGTTATTGATCAAGAGCTCAGAAACAAAATTGGATCTGCAGCTGTTCAGCTTGCTTCTGCACTTAAATATGAATCTGCAGGAACAGTTGAGTTTTTATTTGATGATAAAACCAAAGAATTCTTTTTTTTAGAAGTAAACACGAGACTCCAAGTAGAACATCCGGTAACAGAAGAGGTAACTGGTCTAGATCTTGTTAAAGAACAAATAAAGATTGCTCAAGGCAATGAATTAGAGTTTGTTCAAGATGATGTTGAATTGATAGGTTCATCAATCGAAGTTAGGCTTTATGCGGAAGATCCTGCAAATGAATTTCTCCCAGTTACTGGAGATATAATTGCCTTAGATCCATGCGATAATCCTTCTGTGCGCTGGGATGTAGGGATTGAAAAAGGAACTGTCGTGTCCTCAAATTTTGATCCAATGCTTGGAAAAGTTATTTCCTATGCTGAAACTAGAGAGGAAGCTGCTCAAAAGCTAGCTTTGGCTCTTGAAAGAAGTCATTTTGGTGGCATGAGGACAAACCGTGATTATCTTATTTCAATCCTAAGGTCTGAAGATTTTCTCAAAGGAAAAACAACAACCGACTTTGTTGAGAGAGTAAATCTCAACACAGAAATTGATCTATCAGAAAATGAAATTTTTGATCATGCTGTTGCGGTAGCCATGTGGAATCAAGCTAAAAACAGAGAAAGTGCAAGTGTTCTTTCTAATATTCAATCTGGTTGGCATAACGCAAGGCTTCCATATCAAAAAGTAGATTTAATTTTTGGTGATGATGTTATTGAGGTCAAATATAAGTCAAAAAGAGGTGGAGACTTTTGTCTTTCAAATGATGCTTCAGTAAAAATTTATGAATTTGATGATGAATCTATAGATATTGAAATTGATGGAAAAAGGATAATTTCAAAAATTACATACCATGAAGGTAAGTTTCTTATTCAAACCATTAAGGGAGACTTATTGTTTGAGATGAAAGAAAGGTTTGAGTCTAGCTCGATAAACGAAATTGCCGGTGGCTTAACTGCTCCTATGCCTGGAAAAGTGGTTGATGTACCTGTCAAAAAAAATGAGTCTGTTAAGTCTGGCCAAACTTTAGTGATTCTGGAAGCTATGAAAATGGAGCATAAGGTAACTGCTCCAAGTGATGGAAACGTAAAAGAAGTATTGATTGCTGTTGGAGATCAGGTTGAGAGCGGCTCAACTTTAGTGATTTTAGAAGATTAATCCCACTTTGGTTCTCTTTTTTCCAAAAAAGCTGAAATGCCCTCTTGAGCATCTGGACCAGCAAAGGTTTCCGCACTTTTTTTACCTAAATAAGGTAAAGCTTCATCAAAATTCATTCCATCCTGATTAACATAGGCTTCCAATCCAAACTGCATGGTGCCCGGAGCAAGGTTAGCAAGGTCACTTGCAAGGCTATCGACCTTTTCATTTAACTGGTCGTTAGGCACAGATTCATTTATCAAACC
Source organism: uncultured SAR86 cluster bacterium (assembly GCA_902528485.1). Taxonomy (GTDB): domain Bacteria; phylum Pseudomonadota; class Gammaproteobacteria; order Magnimaribacterales; family AG-339-G14; genus CACNYO01. The sequence goes on along the minus strand of CABZTA010000007.1, from coordinate 7,398 downwards.
CCACTCCTCTGCTTTTTTTGCATCAATCGCTTCGCCTCTCATGCAGAAATCTAATCCAGCTCTTTTAGGCATTACTCTAAATAAGCCTGCCATTACCATATGCGGCCAAACTCCTCTGAGTATTTCTGGTGCTGAAAATTTTGCATTTTCCACTGCAATGGCATGAGTGCAATTCGTAACCATCAATAATGCACCAGCATGGACAGAACCCTGAATTTTACAAATTACGGGTTTATATAAATGCCTTATGGACATACTTATGTCATCAGAGCCTTCTATTCTCGGAACATTTGATTCTTCTTGTTTTCTATTTAAATCTGCTCCAGCACAAAAAACGTCGCCTTCGGCAGCGATGATAACTACTCTGATACTTCTTTCTTGTTTAGCGTAAGCCAGAGCAAAATTAATTTCATTCATCATGACGTTGTTTAAAGCGTTCTTTTTCTCTGGTCTATTTAGGGTAAGGGTTAAAACATTATTGGCAATGTTTAACTTTGTTGCTTGAAAATTTAAGCCCTCTAAAGATAATTTATCAGTCATATTTTTTCCTATAAAAGTTGTTTGGGTACTTGAATAATTTTTGCCCTTAAATATTCCCCGAGTGATTTAGCTTGAGGATCCATTCTAGTCGAAGAAGAAACTCCATCTTGAAGAATTCCACGAACATAAAAATTAAGTGACAGAATATTTGGTAATTCATACCTTTCAATTTCAAAATTACCTAGATCAGGTAATAATTCCTTAAATTTTTCTACAGTTAAAAAATCATAGAGGAAAGCATAACTGTCTTTATTTTTTGCCCAAACTCCAACATTCGCACATCCACCTTTGTCACCTGAACGTGTTCCGTAAAGATTGCCAAATGGGACTTCTTCCAGAATTGTTTTATCAACTTCTGGATTAGAATAAGGTTCTTTTTGATAGAGAATCTCTTCGTAATCAAGCTGACTCGTTGGAACCACTTCTTTCGTCTCTTTTTGAAAATGGACTTGTTCCTTAACAAATTTACTATCGACTAAAGCAGGCCAATATTCTATGAAAGGTCCGCTAGGTACTACTCCGCTTCTTCCTGTCCAACCAGGAAAATTAGCTAAAGCTAGCTCTACAATTTTTGCATTGAATAGTCTGCCAACTTTATCTACGTCCTTAGACATAACATCAATTCTCAGGAATGCTTGCGCCTCCTCATTGCTGTTTGGGTTAATTTTATCGGTTCTGTGGAGTTGAACATCTACCTTATCAAATTGTTCTCTTCCGCCTACGTTTTCAAAAATTGAATCAGTAATTAAGTCTGCTTTATCTTCTATGTCTAAACCCGTTAACAATAGTTCTATTCCGTTTCTGAAACCTCCGGCTAAATTAATGCAAACCTTATGTTTGTTTGGAGGACTACTTCCTTTGCAACCACTGACGTAGACTCTATCATTGGACTCTTGCTCGATTTTTAGAGTATCAAAATTGGCAATCACATCAGGATTAACATAAGCGGGGCTGCTTATTTCATATAGCAGTTGGGCCGTTACAGTACCAACAGAAACCAATCCTCCGGTATTAGGATGTTTAGTAATTGTAAAATTTCCATCCTCTTCTATTTCTGCAATAGGGTAACCGACGTTACTGAATGATGGCACTTCTTTAAAGAATGAATAATTACCTCCGGTAACTTGAGCCCCACATTCAATAAGGTGGCCAGCTGCAAGAGCACCAGCTAATTTATCGTAATCATTTCTTTGCCAATTGAACTTCCACGCAGCAGGACCAATTACTACCGCAGCATCTGTGACTCTTGGACAAATAACTACATCTGCACCTGAGTCTAGCGCTTCTTTAATACCCCAAGCACCAAAGTAAGCATTTGCGGTTACAGCTTTTTTATCATAATCAAAAAGAGATACATTCGTATCAATATTTTTTATTTCCTCACCTGATTCGCTTAACTTTGATAATTCAGGCATAAGGTCATCACCATCGATATAAGCTACTTTTAACTCTAAGTTGAGTTCTGAAACGATGTCTTCAATCATTGAAGCCATGCCTTTTGGATTTAATCCCCCTGCATTGGTAACAATTTTAATTCCTTCTTGGTGACATTTTTCAGCTACATCCTTAAATTGTTTTAAAAAGGTTCCTACATAACCATGATCTTCACCCCTCTTAAGCTTTTGGTTATAAAGTATGGTCATAGTTAATTCAGCCAAGTAGTCTCCAGTTAGAACATCTATCGGACCTCCATCAACCATATCTTTAGCAGCAGAGAGTTTATCTCCATAGAAACCGCTACAATTTGCAATTTTTATTACTTCATTTTTTGTCATGATTACTCTTTCTCTCGTTTAATCCTGCAATATAAATTCCTATAATCAAAATAATACCACCTAAGATCTGTTGAAATAAGAGTAGTTCATTAAAGAGAAACATACTCAATATTGCTGCCGTTAAAACTTGTAAAAGCAAAATAAGAGATGTGAATTGCGCGCTTATCTGAGATAAGCCATAAATTACTAATCCTTGTCCAATGATTTGAACCAGCGTGGACTGTAATAAAAGATTCCCTGCCCCCTGAAGAGAAATTGGGAACTTTATACCTGTCTCAAAAAAACCAAGAGCTAAAAGAGGAATGCACCCAAATAAAGCTGAGTAAAGCATGAGCTGAAATGTATCTAAATTACTGGATAGTCTTCTCACAGATACCAAATATCCTGCATAAAAAATTCCAGCCAGCAAAGAAAGTAAATCACCCCTTAGGTATTTGCCTAAAAAAACATCAAAATTTTGAAGGTTAAGAATAATTAAGCTAACACCTATAAATGAAAGAATTAAAGAGACTAGAAACAATTTACTAATTCTTTCCTTAAAAAATAAAAAGGATATGATTCCGACGTATATTGGCGCAGTGTTAACTAACAAAGCCGCATTAGTTACAGGAGTAATCATGATCGCCGTATGCCACAGTGCAATGTCTGCACCAAAAAATATTCCAGGCAACGCAAGAATAAATAGATTTGTATTTGCAAAAAAATTTCTTGCCTTGAATAGCTCCGTAAAGCACCAAAATTAAGAAAGCGAAAAAGAAACGATAAAACCCTGTCATCGATGGAGAAACTTCACTGTAACGCATGAGTATTGGAGCTAATCCAATTAATATCGCACCGATTACAGTGGAAAGGTAAAAGGGATATTTATTTCGAACACTCATCTTTAAGCATTTATTCAAGATTAGCTATACTGCACTAATGGACTGGAATGATCAAAAAGACAATAGATACATCTTCACAGTTAGCGAATTAAATAATTCAGCAAAAAAAACTTTAGAGAATTCATTTTCAGATATCTGGATAAAAGGAGAGATATCAAATTTTAAATCTTATCCATCTGGGCATTGGTATTTCACTCTTAAAGATGAAGAATCTCAAATTCAATGCGTTATGTTTAAATTCAAAAATTCATTATTAAATTTTATCCCTAAGGAAGGAGATGAATTCATTGCTTTAGGCAGCGCTTCAATGTACTTAGCAAGAGGAAACTATCAGTTTCAAGTTGAATCACTGGAAAAAGAAGGGATTGGAAAGCTTTATGAAGAATATGAAAAACTTAAAACTAGACTGAGCAATCAAGGATTATTTGATGAAAGCAACAAATTAGAAATACCCAGCTATCCTCAAAAGATTGCATTGATTACATCTGAAAAAGGAGCGGTGCTTCAAGATATTAAGAATGTCTTAAACAGAAGGGCCCCGAGTATTGAGGTCAATTTATTCTCATCTCTCGTTCAAGGAGAGGAAGCTGAACAAAGTATCCTCAAAAACTTAAATCTGATAAATGAAATACAACCACAATATAAATATGATTTGCTTGTATTTGCCAGAGGTGGAGGATCGATTGAGGATTTATGGGTTTTTAATTCAGAAAAAATTGCTTTAGCAATATCTAAACTAAATATTCCAACTATAAGTGCAATTGGTCATGAGACAGATTTTACAATATGTGATTTTATCTGTGACTTAAGGGCACCAACTCCATCCGGTGCAGCGGAAATTATTTCTTCAGAAATATTTCAAATTTCTAATTCTTTAGAAAATTTTGAAAAATTCTTAAATAAAGTTTTTTTTAATAATTTAAATTTTCTTAATCAAGAAGTTAAAAACCTTAGTCAAAGAATCATAAATCCAAGGAATAAAATAAATGAAAATATTCTTAAGCTAGATGAGAGCGCCCTTAGATTGCATAATTCTTTTTTGAATGGATTCAATAAAATGAGGGAGACCATAAATTTCTCAAAAAGGTCCATAGATTTATTAAATCCAGGATCTAAGCTGGCTCGATTTAAAGAAAATATAGATGATAATTTATCAAAAATTGAAACTCTTTATTCAAAGCATCTAAGCGAGAAACAAAATCTCATCACATCTTATTCTTCTCAGATTGAGCAACTAAGTCCTTTTAATGTTTTAGAAAGAGGTTATTCAATTGTCAGGAATAAAAAAGGAGTTGTGGTCAAATCAAAAGATGATATTTCTTTGGAAGGTAAAATATCTATCACTTCTGCAAAAATATCCTATGAAGCTGATATAACTAATATAAATGATGATTAGAAAATTATTTCCGATAATATTTTTAATTGTTATTTCCTGTTCAAATAAAATAATAAGTCTAAAGAGTGACTGTGACTTTCCTGAATCTAATCTTGTTCCAGGTGGACATATAACAGTCATTTCAAAGAATTATCAGGAAAATTTTCAAGGTATTCAGTGTTTAAATAGCAATAAAACCTTTACTTTGGTTTACCCAATCCCATTGGAGCTAAAAAACCAAAGAATTAATGTTTCTAAAAGTGTTTTTACTATTCAAGAAAAAAAATTTAGGGAATCAAGAATTACTATAGAGGACCAAAATTTTATAAAAATATCTCCTGAGTCAAGGAAGAGAATAAGAGAAGAACAAGTAATATTAAATTCCAAATATGCAGTTAACTCAGATCAAATAAATCTAGATTGGCCTATGATTCAGCCAGTTTCTGGTTATATTACGAGTAGATTTGGATTACGCAGATTTATAAATGGTTTATCTAGAAACCGCCATCTGGGACTTGATATTGCAAATAATGAAGGTACTAAAATAATTGCTCCCTTAAATGGAAGAGTCATTTTTAAAGGCAATCTTTTTTATAAGGGGAAAAATATAATTCTTGATCATGGAAATGGTTTTCTTTCTTCATATTCTCACTTGAATGAAATATTTGTTGAGGAGAAAGAGTACCTCGAAAAAGGACAATTAATGGGAACTGTTGGCTCTTCAGGAAGAGTAACTGGTCCTCATTTACATTTTGAGGTTTTCATTGGGGGAAAGAGAGTAGATCCTGAGGGCTTAATTAATGAGCTCCAATCTTTGGATTATTGATTCTTTTGTTTGTGGACCTCTCATAACTTCTTTGACGTTTAAATCTCTATCAATGATTACAGTTACGGGGAGAGTTTCTGGAATATCAATTCCAAAGATTTTATATGGACTTGTTAGCAAGGAAGGTATTTTTGCATTGAACCTTGCTAATTGTTCATCTAGTTCAACTCCAACAAGTTCATCGAAGTGAAATAAGTAAACGTTTAGTTCATCTTTATTTTCTTCGTATAAAGAATTCAATTCGGGTATCTCTTTAATGCAAGGTGGACACCAATCAGCCCAAAAATTTATCACCGTGTTCTTTTCTTTTAAATCGTTCAGCATTAAGCCATTTTGATTATGAATCATGAGATCTGACTCAGAGCATGCTGTAAAGATGAATAAGAATAAGGAAAAATTTAAAATTCTCACGACTCTAAGATTTCTTTAAGTAAAGGCACTGTGATATTTCTTTTTTTAGAAAGAGAGTATTCATCAATTTTCTGAACTAAATTAATAATATTTTCAAGACTTCTAGAGCTTCTTTCTAATGCATAAGATAATACAGAGTTATCAATAGATATTCCTCGCTTTCTAAAAATTAATTCCATCAGAATTCTTTTCTCTTCATCGTTTAAATCTACGAAACTTATAGCAGAAATAGATGAAATTCTTGATTGAAGATCTTTTAAGTTAAAATCAATTGAGTTTAAGGATTTATCTGATAAAAAAATAATTTGATTTTTACCTTCTTTGCTTAAATCATTATAAAGATTAAAAATTCCCATTTCCCAATGGGGATTAGTTGGAGCAAGATCTAACCTATCAAGCACTATTACGTCAAAATAAGATATACCTTCTAAGATTTTTTCAGAAAAATGATCGTCTTCTAATGAAGCATAAAAAATCCTTTTATCACGATGAAAGCAATTGATAAAAGAATTCAAAATGTACTTCTTTCCTGACTTTTCATCTCCGTATAGCAATATAAATTTATTTATTTCAGAGAAAAAATTCTCGAGTAGCTTAAAATTTATCTTAAATGCATCAATAGATTGAAGATTTTCTCTTGATAAATAAATTTCTGAATTGAATTTAAAAGTTTTTTGATCCATCACTTAATATTGCGAAGAATTTTTAAACCTGGATCAATGAAATAGACAATTAAGCTTATGATATTTGTAAATATGAAAATGATTGATGTCCAATTGATGACTATGTCAGCAACTAAGAAACCTACAGCATCAATCAAAATAATACCAACCAATAAAAGTAAAAATGTTGTATTCAATTTTCCAAGATAATTTGGAGCAACTTGATAATCAGATATTAAGTAATTTGCCAATACTACTCCCACAATAATTAATAAGTCTCTTCCCAGAACCATAAACATAAACCAGTTTTCAATGAGGTCTATTGAACCTAAAGAAATTATTGTTGCTACGACTAATGTTTTGTCTGCAACCGGGTCAGCTATTTGTCCAAACCTTGACTGCCATAAAAATTTCCTAGCTAAAAAACCATCTAAAAAATCTGATATTCCCGCTAATAAAAATATTCCTAAAGCCAAAAAAAATTGCTCTTCTAATATGAAAATAACGAGTGGATATACAGAAAAAAGTCTCAATACCGTGAGGATATTTGGAATGTTTGAAAACATTTAATTGGTACTCTGAAAGATTAGTTCATCTAATGATTTACTTCTCAATGTTAATAAGTTGTCAGTAAGCATTACTTCAACAAGGTCATCGATATTAGATTCAGTCGTGACCATAAAGCTAAACATTTTATCCTCCAATCTATGAAGAAAAGAATTTTTAATCAAAAAATTTTGACCGAGCAATCCTTTGAACATCTGTAAAGTCTCAAAAGATGTATTTCCCTCAACCGTAATGAGAACCTTTTTATTTTTTGATCCAGATCTTACTCTAAAGGGCTCTGAAATCTTATCTAAAAGACCTTGAATAGCGTCATAAGGGAGAAAGCTATTGTATGGATTTAAATTAGAAAAAATATTTTTTG
>CABZTA010000006.1 GCA_902528485.1 uncultured SAR86 cluster bacterium | reverse complement strand
AAATCGTCCATTTTTGTCAGGATAATTATAGTTATTAGTTTTATTAGCCATTTTTTTTCAAAACATTAAAAAAAGTCTCAATTTTGTCTATATCTTTTATTGCTTCCTTAGACTCTAGTCCAGAATTTACATCAATTCCAAAAATATTATGCTTTTTGCTTAACAAATCAGAAACGTTACTAGAATTAATGCCTCCTGCAACGATTATTTTTTCTTTTTCAGTTTTTGGAATAAGCTTCCAATCAAAAGCAACCCCCGTTCCACCCTTTTGAACTGAATTACCCGAATCAATTAAAAAAGCATGAGCGCTAGAGTATAAATCCATATAATTTTTCCAATACCTTAAGTTATGAGAATGAAATGCTTTAATGTATTTTCTATCAAATGATTCACAAAACCCAGCCGGTTCATCTCCATGAAATTGAATTATTGAATTAGGAAATTTTTTAATAACTGTTTTAACCTCTTTCTCGCTAGGATTAACAAATACGAAAACTATATCTAGTTCCTTATCTAAACTTTCCTGAATTTTAAGTGGCACATCCAATTCAACATACCTGGGTGATTTTTCATATCTAATAAACCCCAGTGCATCGGCTCCTAAATTTGAACAAAGCAATCCAGATTCTATGTCATTTATTCCGCAAATTTTTGTATAGATACTCATGTTTTCAAAATATAAACGAACTATGTTCAAAATTAATACAGGGTATCTTCATTGCTTTAGGATATTCGGGGCCAAAATAAAATAACCCTTTAGACGTAATTGTTTTACCGGCTAGGTTTCTGTCTTTAGCAGCTAGGATTCTTTTCATGATATCTGGATTTAAATTATCATCGGATATCATAATTAAGGTACCCATAATAATTCTTATCATATTATGTAAAAAAGCATTCCCGGTAATATCAAAAAAAATAAATTCTTCCTTCCTTGAAATTTTAATTGATTCAAGATTTCTAAAAGGACTATGAGATTGACATGAAGATGAACGAAAAGAACTAAAATTATTTTCTCCAATCAAAAATTTAGAAGCTTTTTTTAACTTACTAACATTAATTTTCTTTTGAACAGATAAAGAATAATTACTTGAAAAAACAGAACCGGTTGATTTTTCTTCAATAACGTACCTATATCTTCTTTTAATGGCTGAAAATCTTGCACTGAAATCTTTATCAACTTTTTTTATCCAAATTGCTTTAACTTGAGGACCCATTAAGGAATTAAGCCCCTTGAGGAAAGATTCATCAGTTCTACTTTTGCTTGTCTCAAAATGAACAGTTTGATTCAGTGCGTGGACGCCGGAATCAGTTCTTCCTGAGCAAATTGTTAATATTTTCTGATCAAGAAATTTTGATAGTGATTTTTCAACGATATCTTGTACGGTTGTGTGACCCTTTTTTTGTCTTTGCCAGCCTTTTAAATTTGTACCTATGTACTCTAACCCAAGCGCGTACTTCTTAACTTCCTTGATCATTTATCTTTTGAAGAAGAGTGTCAGCTTTATTTTTTTGTTCAAAATTAGGACTTAAGTCAAAAACCTCATAAATGATAGCTTTTGCATCGTATGCTTTTCCCATTTCGATATAACTAACGGCTAAATTTAATCTTGCATCAATGGGATCACCAACTTCTGCATACTCATCATTGAGCAATTCATGCGACTTATTTTTAATGAGTGAAGAAAGGATTTGGTAACTATTCCAAGCTGCTCCTTTTCTTAAATTATCAGAGACAATCCAAAAATTAGCTCTATTATCTTTCCATAAATCCTTTCTTAATCTGCCTATAAAAACTTCATTGGATTTTTCAGCATGAGTAACTGGAGTTGGGAAAAAATCTTCATCGGAATCACACAGTATGAGTCCATTTTGATTATTAATTGAATCTTTAACTTCTTCTAAATTAATTTCTTTTTCTGTTTCCAAGTGTATGACCTCTCCATGACCTCTTTGAACTGGAACTCTTACGCATGTTGCTGATACCTCAATGTCATCAGAAAATATCTTCTTTGTCTCAGTCGTAAGTTTCATTTCTTCTTCTGAATAATTATTTTCTAAGATGTCACCAGCAAGAGGCAATGCATTGAAAGCTATTTGCACTGGGTAAACATTATTAGAATGTTCTTCACCATCGAGAATTTTTCGAGATTGTTCTTTAAGTTCATCAGAGGCTGATTGTCCTGTTCCTGATACTGATTGATAAGTAGCAACGTCTACTCTTTTTATATTAAACAGATCATGAAAAGGCTTTAGAGCAACTACCATTTGGGCAGTGGAACAATTTGGGTTAGCAATTATTGCAGGCAAATTAAGATCTTCTAATCTAGATCCATTTACTTCAGGAACAATGAGTTCAAGATCGTCTCTGTTTCTAAAAAAAGATGAATTATCTATGACAGTGCAACCTTTCTCGATAGCTTGAGATGCGTGAGATTCAGCAACTGATGATCCGGCTGAAAAAAATGCAACGCTAGCTTTGCTAAAATCGAAAAGTTGAAGATCTTCAATTTCTATAATTTTTTCAAAATATTTTATTGCCTTACCTGCAGATTTAGATGAAGCAACCAAAAAAAGATTTTCAGCGGGAAACTGCTGTTCTGCAAGAATTCTCAAAAATTCTCTTCCAACCGCGCCCGTGGCACCTACTATTGCTAACTTAATATTAGACATGATCGATAATTATTTTTGTTAATTCTTTAGTTGAACAAATTTTACTATTCTTATCAGCAATATCTTTAGTAGCGTATCCATCATTAAGAGTATTTGAGACTGCACTTTTAATCTTTTCTGATATCTCTAATTGATTAAGTGAATACCTAAACATCATCCCAACAGAAAGAATCATCGCGATTGGGTTTACTGTTCCTTGTCCTGCAATGTCAGGAGCACTGCCATGAACTGGTTCATACAACCCTTTATTTCTGTTATCCAAGGAAGCAGAAGGAAGCATTCCGATAGATCCAGTAAGCATTGCAGAAATATCAGAGAGGATATCTCCAAATAAGTTGCTTGAAAGAATGACATCAAATTGTTTGGGGTTTTTCACAAGCTGCATGGCAGCGTTGTCGACAAGCATATGACTTAATTCTATATCTGGATAATCTTTTGATACATCTATTACAACTTCCCTCCAAAATTCAGACACTTCAAGAACATTTGATTTATCAACTGAACAAACTTTTTTGTTTCTTAAGGATGCAGAATCAAAAGCAACTCTGGCGATTCTTTCAACTTCATGCCTCTCATAAATCATTGTATTAAAAGCAGAAGATGATTTTTTTTCTCTTGGCTCACCAAAATATATACCACCAGTGAGCTCTCTTACGATAAGCATATCAAGATCTTTTATGATATCAGGCTTTAAGGATGATGCTTCCAAGGAACTATCAAATAAAATTGCAGGCCTTAGATTTGCAAACAGGCCTAATGAAGATCTTAGTTCTAACAACCCTTTTTCAGGTTTTTCATAAGGAGGAAGTGAATCCCATTTAGGACCTCCCACTGCACCAAATAAGATTGAGTCTGCTTGAGATGCTTGATTCAAAGTTTCATCTGATACTGGTAGTCCATGGGCATCAATTGAAGCTCCGCCGATAAGACCTTCGATCAAATTGAAGTTAATCTTGAAACTTGATTGGATTTTTTCAAGCAAGGAAATCGCACTTTCCATGATTTCTGGACCCACGCCATCACCGCTTAAAAGAAGTAAATCAATGTCTTTCATTTAAACAACCAAGGTACAGTTTTTTTATAACTTTTCTCAAAATCTTCTATTTTATTTTGATGTTGGAGTGTAAAACCTACTTCATCAATTCCATCTAAAAGAAACTTTTTCTTAAAATCATCCAATTCAAATGGGATTTGATTTTCCTCTAGGTAAATAAATTGATTATGAACATCTACTTCAATGTTAATTATTTGTTTCTCTGTTATTTGTGTAAATATTTCATCAATTTTTTCTTTATCTATTTCAATGAGTAAGAGACCATTTTTATAGGAATTATTTTTGAAAATATCAGCAAAAGATGGAGCAATGATAGTTGTAAAGCCATAATCAGTTAAAGCCCAAACAGCATGTTCCCGACTTGATCCGCAACCAAAATTTTCTCTGGTTATTAAAATATTGCAAGATTTGTAAAGATCATGATTTAGAATGAAATCAGGATTTAATTTTCTTTTTGAGTTATCTGAATTCAAATCACCTTTATCAAGATATCTCCATGCATCGAATAAATTAGGACCAAAGCCAGTTCGCTTTATAGATTTTAAAAATTGCTTAGGGATTATTTGATCTGTATCCACATTGGCTTTATCCAAGAACACTGCCTCTCCAGAAAAAATATTTGAAATAGATTTATTCATGACGAGATATCAATAAAATTTCCAGCTAAAGCTGCAGCTGCTGCCATAGCTGGGCTCACAAGATGAGTTCTACCTAAGTGACCCTGCCTACCCTCAAAATTTCTATTAGAAGTAGAAGCACATCTTTCTTTTTCTCCTAATTGATCTGGATTCATTCCTAAACACATAGAACATCCAGGCTCCCTCCACTCAAATCCACTAGTGATAAAAGTTTCATGCAGACCTTCTTCTTCGGCCTGTTTTTTAACTAATCCTGAGCCTGGAACAATCATAGCTCTTTTTATCTTCTTAGAAATCACATTGCCATCTAAAATTTCTGCTGCTTTCCTTAAATCCTCAATTCTTGAATTAGTACATGAGCCTATGAAAATTTGATCAAGAGAGTAATTCTCTAGAGAGTCTCCAGCACTTAAGCCCATATAGTCTAAAGCTGCTTCAAAGTTATTTCTTTCAGTTTGTGAGGAGTAATCCTCCTTAGATGGTATTCGATCTTTTACTCCTATAACCATTTCAGGTGAAGTTCCCCAAGTAACTTGCGGTTCAATTTCTTCAGCAAAAAAGTTATGAACAGTATCAAAATTGGAGTTTTCATCAGAATGAAATGTTTTCCAGTATTCAAGAGCTTTTTCATATTCATTACCTTTCGGGGAATGAGGTTTACTTTTGAGGTAATCAAATGTTTTTTGATCTGGAGCGATCATCCCAGCTCTTGCACCTGCTTCTATAGCCATATTACAAACAGTCATGCGTCCTTCCATAGAGAGACTCTCTATTGTAGATCCATCATATTCAATAACGTGACCTGTACCTCCTGCTGTACCAATCTTTCCAATTAAAAACATTGTTAAATCTTTAGCAAAAACATTTTTTTTCAAAGGCCCATTGATAGAGATTCTCATGTTTTTTTGTTTGTTCATGACTAAGCATTGTGTTGCAAGAACGTGCTCGACTTCGCTTGTTCCGATTCCCATTGCAAGACATCCAAATGCACCATGAGTTGAAGTATGTGAATCACCACAAACTATTGTCATGCCTGGTTGCGTAAAACCTTGCTCTGGGCCGACAACATGAACAATTCCTTGGTTCAAATCATTTAGGTCGATTAAATCTATACCAAAATCATGACAATTGATCTGCAGTGCCTGAATTTGATCTCTACTAATGGTATCTTTTATTCCTCTTAATCCTTTAGATCTATCTGTTGTGGGAACATTGTGATCAACTGTCGCAACAATAGAATCTAATCTTCTTGGACCAATACCTTTAATCTTCAACCCTTCAAACGCTTGCGGCGAAGTAACTTCATGAACCATGTGAAGATCAATGTAGAGCAAGTCACCGTTATCAGATCTACTGCCGACAAAATGAGTATCCCATAACTTATCGTATAGGGTTTTAGGGTTAGGATTATTCACTTGTAGGAATCGTATAAGATGAGTTTTCTAAGTCATTATTTTGAGCACGATTTCTCAGATAGTGATCCAATAAAATTATTGCAACCATGGACTCAGCTATTGGGACAGCTCTCAGGCCAACACATGGATCGTGACGACCAATTGATTGAACAGTAGTTTCTTCTCCAAATTTATCGACAGTTTTACCTTCGGTGCTGATACTCGATGTAGGTTTTAAAGCAATTGCAATATCTATTGGCTGGCCTGAAGAAATACCGCCCAAAATTCCGCCTGCGTTATTAGAAGCAAATCCATCTCGATCTATCTCATCTCTATGTTCGCTTCCTTTTTTTGAAACGACATCAAATCCCAGCCCTAATTCAACTCCTTTAACTGCATTAATACTCATCAAACCGTGAGCCAAATCAGCATCCAACTTATCAAATACTGGTTCTCCTAAACCTACTGGAACGTTATTCACATTAATTTTAATTTTTGCACCGACAGAATCTCCTGCTTCTCTCAAAGAGGTAATAAGATCTTCTAAAGATTTCAATTTTGTTACGTCAGGAAAAAAGAAAGCATTGTTATTGATCTCTTTAAAATCAATATGATCTGCAATTATCTCTCCTACTTGTTCAACATAACCAGTTATTTCAACTGCTAGATGATCTTTCAAATATTTTTTTGCAATGGCTCCAGCAGCAACTCTCATCACAGTTTCTCTTGCAGAAGCTCTACCGCTTCCTCGGTGATCCCTCAATCCGTATTTCTTTAAGTAAGTATAGTCAGCATGAGATGGACGAAAAACATCTTTCAAATTATCGTAGTCTTCACTTTTTTGATCCTCATTGAAAATAATCATTCCAATCGGAGTGCCTGTAGTTTTGCCTTCAAAAATACCTGAGAGTATTTGAACCTTATCTTTTTCACTTCTTTGAGTTGTAAATGCATTCGAGCCTGGCCTTCTTTTATCTAGTTCAACTTGAATATCTTGTTCGGAAATAGTAATCCCTGGAGGGCATCCATCTATGATGCACCCCAGCGCTTTTCCATGACTTTCACCAAAAGTAGTTACGGTGAAAGATTTACCTATACTATTTCCACTCATTGCTTAAAATAAACTGCACGATTATACGCTTATACCCTTTAAAAACTGAAATGATAGACAAAAAATTTAAGGCTGTATTTTGGGATTTTGGTGGAGTAATAACTTCAAGTCCTTTCCAAGCTTTTTCTAGCTTTGAAAAAGAAAATGATTTGCCAAAAGATTTTATCAGGAGAGTTAATTCAACAAATCCTTACGAAAATGCATGGGCAAAACTAGAGTCCTCAAAAATATCTTTGGAAGAATTTGATAAATTATTCGCCTTAGAAAGTGAGAATCTAGGCTTTAAAATTGAGGGATCTAAAATTCTTGAGCTGTTACAAGGTAGTGTTGTTCCTGAAATGGTAAAGATGCTTGAAGTGCTTAAGGAAGAATCGTTTTTGTTGGCTTGTTTGACAAATAATTTTAATGCAAACGAAGATAAGTCAGCCCTAGATAATAACAATCAAGAGAGGCAAAGAATCCTTGGACTATTTGACTACATTATTGAATCAAGAGAAGTTGGTGTCAGAAAACCAGAAGATAAATTTTATGAAATTGCTCTTACCAAAACAGGATGTGACCCTGCGGAGGTAATTTTTCTTGACGATCTGGGAATTAATCTCAAACCAGCAAAAGCTTTAGGGATGACCACCATAAAGGTTGTTGATCATATTGAATCAATTAAAGAACTTTGCGAATATTTAGAGATTGATAACGAAAGAATTATTTAGCCAACATCTTCATGAATTCATCTACAGGAGTATCCAGAAGCTTGACTTTATCCTGACATAACTCAAATATCTGGTTTGATTTTTCTTCATCAAACTGAGTTAGTAAATTTCTTTTGAATTTTTCTAGGAGAATTGGAATACCCTCTTCTCGTCTGAATTTATGACCAATTGGATATTCAACCTGAATCTTATCTGTCGAACTTCCGTCTTTGAAAATGATTTGCAATGCATTAGAAATAGATCTTTTATCGGGTTCATGATACTCAGCTGAGTATCTTTCATCCTCTTCAATCAGCATTTTCTGTCTTAACTCATCAATTCTAGGATCGCTGGCAACATCATCTTCATAATCCTCAGCAACTAGATCTCCCTTCAATAATCCAATAGCAGTCATATATTGGAGACAATGATCTCTATCAGCTGGATTATTTAATTCACCTTCTTTGCTGATAATTCGAATTGCTGACTCATGAGTCGTGATTTTGATTTCTTCAATTTCATCCAATTTTTCAATGATTTCTGGGTGAAGTTTTACGGCTGCTTCAACTGCGGTCTGAGCATGAAATTCAGCTGGAAATGATATCTTAAACAAAACGTTTTCCATTACGTAAGAATTAAAGTCTTGTTCAACAATCAAATCTTTACCTTCAAATAATACATCTTGAAAGCCCCATGTTTTGGCGGTAATAGCACTTGGATACCCGATTTGACCTCTCATGGTAAATAAAACTAATTGCATTGCTCTGCTAGTGGCGTCCCCAGCAGCCCAAGATTTCCTTGGGCCGGCATTGGGTGCGTGACGGTAAGTTCTTAAACTTTGACCATCAACAAAAACTTGTGAAATTGCATCTAAAGATTGTTCTTTAGTGAGTCCAAATAATTTTGCTATCACAGATGTAGAGGCAAGTTTAACTAGAAGAACGTGATCAAGACCAACTCGATTAAAGCTATTTTTTATTGCTAACACTCCTTGGATTTCATGAGCCTTAATCATACTTTCTAAAACAGCCTTCATCTTAAGAGGATCCTTGTTATTTTCTCTATTTTGCTGGGAGATATAATCAGCTGCAGCCAAAATTCCACCTAAATTATCTGATGGATGGCCCCATTCAGCAGCTAGCCAAGTATCATTGAAATCTAACCATCTTATAATCGCCCCTATATCCCAGGCACCTTTAACAGGATCAAGAACAAAACTTGTCCCAGGAACTCTCACACCGTTTTTAACTTTTACATCATCTGCAAAAGGGCCAAGCATTTTTTTACAGTCATCGAAAGTAAGCGCAAGAAGACCACAACCCAATGTATCCATCAAGCAGTGTCTAGCTGTTTCCATGGCAAGGTCATTAAATTCAGTATCGCTTTGTGAATAGTCAGAGATCTTTTGAATTAGTTCATCAAAATCTGGACGTACATTTTGATCTACGTTTGAAGACATATGGATTTTATCTTTTTTCTATATCGACCCAATCGGATTTTTCAGGGCCAATGTATTCCTCGCTAGGTCGAATAATTCTATTATCAGTTCTTTGTTCTATGACATTTGCAGACCAACCAGAGGTTCTACCTATAACAAACAATGGGGTAAAAATTTTTGTAGGAATGCCTAAATACGAGTAGGCAGAAGCCATATAAAAATCAGTATTTGGAAAGAGATTTTTTTCCTCATCCATGACCTTATCAATCTCTTCCGACACCTGATAAAGAGTATCATTGCCATTTTGTTCACTTAATTTTTTGGCCCATGACTTGATAATATCGCTTCTCGGATCTTCAGTTGAATATACCGCGTGACCGAATCCCATTATTTTCTCTTTTGCTTCTAACATCTTTTTCACGCCAGAATTAGCCTCTTCTCTAGAAGAGAATTTTTCTATCATTTCCATTGCGGCTTCGTTAGCTCCTCCGTGCAAAGGCCCCCTTAAAGTGCCAATAGCGCCTGTTATACATGAATGAAGATCAGATAAAGTTGAGGCACAAGTTCTTGCGGTAAAAGTCGAAGCATTAAATCCATGTTCAGCATAAAGAATTAGAGAAACATCTAAGCATCTTGCATCATCTTCGCTTGGCTCTTTCCCTGTAAGCATTGAAAGAAAATGGCCTCCTATGGAGTCATGTTCTGTGGCGGTTTCTATAGAAATTCCATCGTGCGAATAGCGATACCAATAACAAACCACTGATGGAAATATAGCTATCAATCTATCAGCAATATCAATTTGATTAGAGAAATCACCTTCAGGTTCTATGTTTCCCAGAAAAGAGCAGCCTGTTCTAAGTACATCCATCGGATGGGCAGATGCAGGAATGATCTCAAGTGCTTTTTTTAATTCTGAAGGAAGTTCTCTGAATTTTTTTAATTTTTCTTTGTACTCACAAAGTTGTGATTGATTAGGTAGATTTCCATTCAGAAGCATATAAGCAACTTCTTCAAAAGAGGCTTTTTCAGCAAGTTCTTCAATTGCGTAACCTCTATAAGTTAATCCTTTTCCTTCTTTCCCAACAGTTGAGAGAGCTGTTTGTCCAGCTACCTGTCCGCGAAGGCCAGCACCCTCTAGTTTCTTTTCAGCCATTGTTAATTAGTTTTTTTCGAAAAGTTTATCAATTTTCTCTTCGTACATATGATAATCCAGGACATCATACAATTCATCTCTTGTTTGCATATTATGAAGCAAACCTTGATGGTCCCCATGAGAAGCTAGAGTAGCATATACTTTTTCTGCAGCTTTGGACATAGCTCTGAATGCAGATAAAGGATGCAAGACAATTTCTACACCTGCTTCAGCAAGCTGGTTATGAGAAAAAAGAGGAGTCATACCAAATTCAGTGATGTTGGCTAGTACGGGTTTAGAAACGTTTTTAGATATTTCTTCGTAGTCTTTGAGTGAGGATATTGCCTCTGGGAATATAGATTCTGCTCCTGCTTCAATAAATGCATTTGATCTGTCTATTACCTCTTGCAATCCGCCCATTGCAAATGCATCTGTTCTAGCCATGAGAAGAAAATTCTCGTCAGTCTGAGCATCTTTCGCTGCTTTGATCCTATCGACCATTTCCTCTTTGCTTACGATTTCTTTATTAGGTCTATGTCCGCATCTTTTTTCACTGACTTGATCTTCAATGTGAACACCCGATGCTCCTGCAGATATCATATCTTTTATAGTTCTAGATATGCTCAATGCTGAACCCCAACCGGTATCAATATCTACTAGCAAAGGAAGATCTGTGGCAGACTTAATTCTCCTGACATCTTCTAAAACATCTTCTCTTGAAGTCATGGCTAAGTCAGGGAATCCGTAACTGGCATTAGCTACCCCACCTCCAGAAAGATAGATAGCTTTAATGCCAGCTCTTTCAGCTAAAAGAGCTGAATAAGCATTTATGGTGCCTGTAATGACCAAAGGTCTATTTTCTTTTATTAATTTTTTCCAACTCATAAATAGTTTTCTAACTTACTCCTCAATTCATTATGATCTTTTATAGTTTCTAAATGTGGATATTTTTCTTTTATATGCGAAGGAGCTTGAAAAAAGAATCCTCGATCTGCTGTGTTCAACATATTAATGTCATTATACGAATCTCCTGCAGCAAAAACTTTAAATTTCATAGTTTCCTTAATGGCTTCAATCACTTTCTGTTTATTGTTATCCTGCTTAAGCCTATAGCCAACTATTTCAGAACCATTTATCTCTAAATGGTGACAAACCACATGGGGATAGTTTAATTTTCTTACTAAAGGCCAACATAATTCATAGAAAGTGTCTGAAACAATAGACACTTGAAAATTATCTCTTGCCCAAGATAAAAAATCAGCTGCGCCATCCATAGGTTGCATATTTTCAACAATCTCCATGATGTCATAAATTGTAATGTTATTATCGGAAACTAACTTAAGTCGAATGTCCATGAGATCTTCGTAACTCTCAAGATCTTGAGTTGTAAGCATCAGGTCTTCAATGCCAGTTGCCTTAGATACTTCTTGCCATATTTCGGGAATTAAAACTCCCTCAAAATCTAGGCACAAATAATCCAAACTATCTCCTAATGAGTTTGATGGATTCAAATATTTTGTCTAATTCCTTTTTTGATTTAGTTGAGGTTGCTTTAGCGATAATTTCTGTTTTTAGATGTGGAGCAAACATTTGAATGAATTCATATAAATGGCTTCTTAAGTAAGTACCTCTTCTAAAACCAATGTAAGTAGTACCTGAATCAAACAAATGATTAGCATTAATTGCCACAAGGTCTTTATCTTCATGCTCATTGAAAGCCATAGAGGCAATGATTCCAACACCTATTCCCTGCTTAACGTATGTCTTGATGACGTCGGCATCAGTGGCAGTGAAAACTACATTTGCCTTTAGGCCTCTTTCAAAAAAAGCTCTGTCTAGATCATTACTGCCTGTAAATCCAAAAACATATGTAACTATTGGAAATTCAGCTAAGTGTTTAAGTTTTGGTTTAGTCACATTTGCCAGTGGATGACCTTTCGGAACTATTAAACTCCTTGACCATTTGTAAGCAGGGAGTTTAATTAATGTTTCACCCTTTTCAGATGTTTCTGTCCAGATTGCTAGATCAACTTCTCCTTTTGCAGCCATTTCCACTGATTCATCTGGAGTACACTGATTCATCTGGAATGAGACATTAGGATATTTCTTAACAAATTTATCTACTACAGTAGGCAAGGTGAATTTAGCTTGAGTATGTGTTGTTGCAATAGCTAAAGAACCATAATCCTCGTTAGAAAACTCTGTGGCAGCATGTTTGATGCCATCAACTAGAGCAAGGATTTCCTCAATCTGCTCAAGTATTTTTTTACCGATAGGAGTTATGGCCACAAGATGTTTTCCAGATCTCTCAAACAACTCAATTCCTAATTCTTCTTCAAGCAATTTAATTTGTTTGCTAATACCAGGTTGAGAAGTGTAAAGATTTTTAGAAGCCTGAGATACATTCAAATTGCTTCTGGCAACCTCACGAACATAAAGTAATTGTTGAAATTTCATATATCCATTATATAACCTAAAATTATAAAAAAAAATAAAATTTGTTAAAAAATTATATATAGTTTTTTGATTTTTCTATCTTATACTGTATAAATGTCCAGTATGAAAAGCTTAACATCTAGACAGTCGGAAATTTTATCATTCATTTCGGAGGTAATTTCTAATGAAGGCATGCCTCCAACCAGGAAAGAAATAGCTCTAAAATTTGGCTTCAAATCGGCCAATTCCGCTGAAGAACATCTAAAAGCTCTTGTTAAAAAAGGATATATAGATCTTCGTTGTGGCACTTCCCGTGGAATATCAATTAAAAAATCCTTTTCAGGAATTCCAATAGTTGGTTCTGTTGCTGCTGGCTCTCCATTGTTAGCAGTTGAAAACGTTGAAGAAAGAATAGAATTTAACGGTAATATCTTTTCTGACTCTGTTGATTATTTCCTCAGAGTCAAAGGCGATAGTATGCAGGAAGTAGGTATTGTTGAAGGAGATCTAATTGCAATAAATAAAAGAAGAGAAGTTAAGCCTGGCGATATTGTTGTAGCGAGAATAAACGATGATGTTACTGTCAAAACTCTTTTTTATTTAGATAAAAAGAAGGTTGTCCTGAGACCTGAAAACAAAAATTATGAAGATATTGAAATTGATCCTTCAATTGAAAGATTTGATATAGAGGGAAAATGTTTGGGGGTCTTGAGAAACTACAATTAACTTTCTAAAAAAAATATCTTTTTTGGCTTAATCGCTTCCATTACGAGCTCCTTCTGTTCATCTTCATCAAGCTTATAAAAGTTATCAGGGCATTCAAACTCATCTTCTCCATATTTGAAGACTTTTTTAAACTTGAAAGCTTTCCCTAATTTTTTTATTTTAATTCCGATTGGGGTCTTTGTTTCTTCTTCGAAGCCTAAGATCCTCAGAGCTTTCAAAACCTTTATTTGATCATTATCGTCCTGGTAGTTAAAGACGTCAGGATCATAAGTTACCCTTCCCTTGAGTTTGGTAGCCTTATTAAATCCATCAAATTCAGTATACTCTCCAAATCTTCCATTTTTCAAAGTTACTGGAATACCACTATTTGGTTCAATAAATAAAATGTTCTCTTTATTTGATCTATCGATTAGCTCTAATGCTCTATTAAGTCCTATGTTCAAAATATCTTCATCATCATCAGGCGTACCAAAAATCTTTTTATCCTCATTTAATGTCCATATGCAAGGACCATTAATGCTTATATCAGCATAGACAGGCTCACTAGTATCAGGGTGAGCACCTAGATCTTTTGGGAGAAGAGCATATGTCTCAAATTTAATAGACTTCTCAAATACAGGTTTTGTCCACTGACATTCTCCACATCCAACAAAGAAACCCCATCTGCCATGTTTAATACTAATTTCACTCGAGCACTTGGGACAATTACTGACGACCTCATTTTTAAGATTTTTTGGAAAGGCTCTGTGTCCAATTTGATCATTTAGCATATCTAGGACTTCTCTTGTCCTGAATTCTTCTATTTTTGATATATGCTCTAATAGTTTTGCAAAAAAATCATCCAAAACATCTGTCCAAAGCTTTGAACCAGAAGACACCTGATCTAAGCTTTTCTCCAATCCAGCCGTAAAGTCTATTTCAATGAAAAAAGATTCATATGCCCTTGATAAATAGGAAACTAATATTCTGCCTAAGTCGGAAGGATTGATGCTTTTTGCTCCAAAAGTGTATTTCCTATCTTTAAGATTTTTTACAGTGTTTGCATAAGTTGAGGGTCTTCCAATACCTTCATCTTCCATATTTTTAATTAACGATGCCTCAGAGAACCTTCTTGGAGGAGAAGTAAATTTTTGTTCAGTAATAACATCAATTATTTCTAGCAGAGAATCATTAAAGATTCCTTCTAATTTTTGAGATTCCTCAGATTCCGTATCATCTTTTAATACTCTCTGAAAACCATCAAATATGATCTCTCGCCCACTTGTTCTGAGTTGAAACTTCATTTCTTGATCCTCAATCAAGATTGTTTTTCTGAGATATCTTGAATTTTGTAATTGGCTAGCTATCGTCCTTTGCCAAATTAAATTATATAGATTCTGTTGATCCTGATTTAACCCATTGGTATTTTCAGGTTTATTTCCTATATCGGTTGGTCTAATTGGTTCATGGGCTTCTTGAGCATTCGCAGCCTTTGATTTGTATATTTTTGGTTTTTCGGGAAGGTAATCTTCTCCAAATTCTTTTGTTATTAAACTTCTTATTTCGTTCACAATCTCTGCACTGATTCCAATCCCGTCTGTCCTCATATAAGTAATCAAGCCCGCCTCATATAATGATTGAGCTACTTGCATTGTTCTCTCTGGATTAAAAAATAATTTACTAGATGCAGCTTGTTGGAGCGTTGATGTTCTAAAAGGTGCCTTAGGAGAATATGAAACTTCCTTATCTTTTATTTCTTTAATGATAAATTTTGTATTCTCTATATCTTGTTTTCGATTGTGAGCCTCTCCCTCACTATTTATGGGCACTTTTTTTAAATCTTCTCCATTAATTCTTATCAAATCAGAGCTAAAAGAACATTCTTTAGTCTTAAAATCGACTTTTATAGGCCAAAACTCTTCAGGACAGAATGCATCAATTTCATCCTCTCGAGCACAAATCATTCTCAAAGTAGGAGACTGGACTCTTCCCGCCGACTTTGCTCTAGGTACATGTCTCCATAAAAGAGGGCTAACTTTAAATCCTATTAAATGATCTAAGACCCTTCTAGCCAAATAAGCCTCCACAAGAAATTGATCAATATTTCTTGGATTTTCAACTGCCTGTTTTATTGCTGATTGAGTAATTTCATTAAATGAAATCCGATGAATTTGTCTACCTTCAATTAGTTTTTTATCTTTTAAGTGATCTAATATATGCCATGCTATAGCCTCTCCTTCTCTATCAGGATCAGAAGCAAGATAAATACCAGATGAATCTTTGGAAAGTTCTCTAATTTCTTTTAATGTCTTTTTTCCTTTGGTAGTCGATTCCCACTTTAAATTATTCCAATCTTTAGGATCGACAGCAGACTCATCATCTTTAAGATCTCTGACATGGCCTAAACAAGCATGAACTTTCCATGAATCAGAAGGAAACCCATTCTCTAAAAAACTCTGGATTTTTTTAGCTTTTGCTTGAGATTCAACTATTACTAGATTTTTCATTCTTTTTAGTATTGTTTAAAATAAAATTAATTGTCAAGAATCAGATAATAATTCATCGATGATTTTAGGCCCATCATAAACAAACCCTGTGTAAATTTGAAAAAGATCTGCTCCGAGCATATATCTCTCATTTAAATCCTCTTTAGTCATAATTCCTCCTGATGAAATAATTACTGCCTTTTTTTTGTTGAACTTACTAACAAGTTTAAGCATCTTGATAGATTTTTCTTTCAGTAAGTTACCGCTAATTCCACCCTTTAAATTTTCTTTTTCCCCATAAGTGGTATTCGACACAATAAATCCAGAGATATTATATTTTAAAGATGTGTCTATGATAAATGGTATGAGATCTTCATTTTCATCAGGAGAAATTTTTAACAGCAAAGGTGTATATTTAGAATGCTTAGAACAAAGCTTTATTGCTTCTTGGTTTATTTCGCTTAATAAATTTTCTAAATAATTTTTGGATGACAAGTCTCTTAGATTTTCAGTATTTGGAGATGATATGTTGAGCGCAATATAATCGGCAACTTCGTAAGCTGTTTTCAAGCAATATAAGTAATCTTTATAGGCCTGTTCATTTGAAGTTTTTTTATTTTTCCCAATGCTAATTCCGACAATGCCTTTGTACTTATTTTTTAAAGAACTTATATTTTTGATTCCAGAATGTATACCTGGATTATTAAAACCAAGCCTATTTATTAAAGATCTATTTTTTAATCTTTTCAACCTTGGATATTCATTCCCTGACTGAGGAAGGGGTGTGAAAGTTCCAACTTCAACAAATCCAAATCCAAGCTGCCCTAAGCTGACAAAATATTTTCCTTCCTTGTCAAGTCCTGCAGCCAAACCAACCCTATTAGGAAATTCAAGACCAAAAAATTCTTTTTTTAAGTTTTCTTTGTCTAAATATTTACTTGAAAAAGAACTAATTTTAAAAATTAATTCTAAAGATACCAGAGAAATTTTGCTGGAAATTTCAGCTGGTAGTAGTCTTAAAAAATATAAGATAATTTTTGTTAAGAAACGCATTTAGTTTTCAAATTAAACTTTAAACAGAGTAATTTCAAATAAAACAATATAAATTTAAGCTTTAGATAAAAAATAAATTAAAAAAAAGTTTTATAATCTCGCAAATATCTATATTATATCTCTTATCAAGTTTTTAACTTCTGATTTAGAGGTGATTATGAAGGTTTTCAAAATAGTATTAATTAGTTTTGTTTTGGCTTTTACGCCATTATCTTTTTCACAATCTGGCGGAGCCGGTGGAAATTCTGCGTCTGGTTCAGCTGGATCTCTCTCTACTGGAGTTATCGCTGCTATCGCTGCTGCTGTTCTTGCTGTTGCAGCAATTGTTGACGCACAAGATGGTGATAAGGTTACTGCACCTGCTGCACTTCCTCCTGCTGTTGAAGAAGAAACCGCTGTTGAAGAAGAAGTAGCTGTTGTCGAGGAAGAAGAAGCAACCAGCACTAGTACTGCTACTTCGACTAGTACTGCTACAAACACTACAACAACAACTACCACTACAACTACTACTACCACGACAAGTGGAATGCAATAATTTTTGTAATTGATATAAAAAAAGGCTCGTAAAGAGCCTTTTTTTATTGTTTTGAGTATTTTCTAGTGACAGTGTAATGAACTTTAGGATTTTTTGGAGTTATGGATTGTGAAGATTTTATAACCCTCTTAGTATCCTGATTTATCCAAAAAAGATTTGTAAATTTCCAATCAATCAGATTATCTAATGCTTCTTCTTTGTAAATATCTACTTTAAAAGTTTCGCCAAAAATATCTAAATCATCAGAATCATGATAATAAAATTCGGTTTTTACAGGCAGTCTATATAAGTCTGGATTTTTAAAAGTATAAAATGAGGTTAAGTTAATTTTTCTTTCTTTACTTAAACTATCATTAAGGATGGGATGACTTTTATCAATTTCTAAGATACCCAATTCATTATCTAACCCCATAAATCTTGTTATGATTCCTTTCTGAGTGTAGATCTTAATAGCATTAGAAGAAGTCCATTTTAAGATACCTTGATTATCTTCTTCCAATACGATTAGTGTATTTTGATTATTTCCAAGCCTCATTTGCATGGATGCAAATTTAACTTTATCAACTACATCAAAAGATAAATCATCAGGCTCAGAAAAAATATTTTTAAAATAAGTTCCTAGCTCCTCATAAATTCCTATGTGAGAACATGATGTTGTAAAAAACAAAATGAAAATTTGAAAGATTGAAATTCTTAACTTATCTTTGTAGTCCATATGATTTGTAATCTAAGTTGTAAGCAGAATCATTAAGAAATTTCTGTATTTGAAGAGTGTTCATAAGTTTTTGACCTCCATCTTTAGTCAAATTTTTCCATGAAAATTTAGCATTATTTGGATTATGTCTAGAGGATATAATATCCAAGGGTATTGAAAAATAGATGCCTTTGTCAAAACTCCCTTCACCAAATTCTCCAAAGGAAATATCAGTTCTTGTTGCAAAAGCTCCCAGAAGAAACCCTGTTTTAAATCTTTTAGATATATTTAAAGTGATCCCTGAATCTTTAGCTAAATATCTTCCACCAGAAAGGTTAACTGACAGTCCTTCAATTGGAGTATCCCAAAAAAAATCTATATGGCCAGTAAAAGTTTCATAATCCCTAAAGGTAAATCTTTGATTAAAATCTCTTTGTTTGACCCAGTAGAAATTTGCGGCTAAATACCATGGTTTCCTGACATCTTTATAAGCAATTTCTGTGCCAACTCCTCCATACATTTCTTCTATATAACCAACCTTCATGCCTGATATTAAGGCACCCCTTTTAGTGTAAACGGGTTTAAAAATTCTAGTAAATTCGAAAGTAGATAAAGAATTTTTACCTTCAACAAGATACTCTCTAATATTGGATCTTACTTTAGGTAATAACGAATAAGGCTTGAGCTTAAAATCATCTAGGTTATTGGCAATATTAAAGGAAACCGTACCGGATAATGAAGATTGTTTGTCAAAATCAATTGCCCCATGAAAAGATAATCCAACTTGCCCAAAATAAAATCGCTCAGGTCCTCCTACATGATTTTTTAATGCAGGAGATATCCCCCAAGAATATATTGGAAAGTCTATGTCTCCCTTGAATATCAATTCCTTGTCTGGATCAGGATAAAAATTATCAATGTATACATGGTCTCTTAACTCTGGAATAGAAGAATTCCCTTCTAAATATCTGATAAATTTTGGTAAAGATAAACTAATTGAATTTGTATTAATATTTGAATTTTGAAAAACTAAAGATACATTTTTTATATTTCTCAAAACCAGAATCTCCTTGATCAGCTCTAATACTCTCTTGGTTGCAGTATATTGATTTCTGTATTTTGATTGAGAAATAATAATTTCTAAATCTTCATCTTTTATACTCATTTCTTGAGGCGCCAGACCATAGTTATTAAGTAATACGTTCATTGTCCCTGTGAATACCCTAAAGTCTTCCATTAGAAGCACTTTATCTTTTTCTGAAAAATTCAGAGAAGAAACTACTTCATTTTTTGGAATAATTTCCTCTGAGTAATTTGCTTTATATGAAATTCCAAAACCCAAGTCTGTGCCTCTAATCCTGAATAAATTAATATCTAAATATTTTGATGCAGGTATGGTAAGACCCCAATTAATATCTGATTTTTTATAAAGTCCAAAGGGATTCGAAGAGTCATGTTCAATCTTAAATCTAATACCCGATCTCTTATTTATATATTCCAAACCATAGAATGAAGATGCCTTCTTTCCTCTAAACCAAGTGTTGTATGCAAGTGTTCCGCCTAGAACAGATCCATCTGAACCAAAACCGGATCTATTAATAAAACTTTCATCAAATTCATAAAAAGGGTTTTTTAACCCTTCATTACTTGCTAAAGCTCCCCACCCCAAGCCTACAGTGAAATCAAAATCACCTATTCTTTTGGAAGAAACGATGTATTCACCTGAGAATCTTCCAGTTCCAATGAAGTCCCTGAAACCTATGCTTAACTCAGGAGTAGTTTCAGATTCTTTTATTAATCTCAATTTTAGATTGAAACTTTTATCCTTATAAGTTTGATTGCCTGAGAAAGTTGGAAAGGGACTATATTTGTAGAGATTTATATCTGCATATCTAAGAGAAACCTCCATCCAATTAAAAGGGCTAGCAATAATAAGCATCGAGTTTACAGGCTCAGAATTTACTAAATGAAGTTTTAAATTTCCTTCCTCAAGAAGTCTAGATGAAGGTATATCAATTAAACCTATTTCTCCGTGAATATTAGAAGTTATTCCAACATCTGAAAAAAGATAATCTTCAATTGAGGAAAAACCTATGCTTGAAAAGCATAATAAGCATGACAATAAGTACTTAATTGTTATTTCCTAAAGCAGCAATGGCAGCAGCACTTGTAGCAAAATTTGAGATAATTGGAAACAATACTTGAGAAAAAACCAGCCAATCAAAAGGATTGGGATCTCTCGGTATCACAAGAGTAGTTCCCGGCGCTAAATCAGGAGAATTTGGCCAATTAGAAACTCTGGATGCTCTGCCATCTGGATAAATAACTAATGTTTTTCTTTTATCAGCTCCATCGGCATATCCTCCGGCTAAGTTAATATAATTTTGAACTTTAAGAGTTGGATCAAATGTAAAACTAGTAGGAGATAAAACTTGACCCGATACAGTTACAGTTGATGGTCTTTCAGGAATGAAAATTCTATCTCCAGGCTCTACCAGCAAATCCTTTTCAGGAAATCTTTCTAATACATCCAAGTCAAACTCGGCAACAACCCTTCCAATGGGATTAATCTTCTGAAGATTTGATATCAAGCCGGAAATTGAAGCAAGAGCGAGTTGAGGATCTCCTCCTCGGGAAGAAATTCTACCGCTGGAAATTGCATTTGCTATGGATTCCTCTAGCTGATCTGCAGATTTTAAAAAAGCAATTTTCTCTTTATCTGCGACGGATCTTCTTGCTAATACCGCTCCGTAAGTATAGGCATTTTCTTTGTACCCTCCAGCTCTTATAAGAATATCCGATAGTTTTTCTCCCTGTTTAGCTCCATAAATCCCAGGACTGGTTACTGCTCCTTCAAGCGTTACTGAAAATACATCATTTTTAATCCTTGATGATAAATTGGCATAGAAATTTGAAGTTATTCCGAAAGAAATGAGATCTGTATTTTCAATGTTAGTTTTCAAAGCTTGGCCATCATCTGTAAAAATATCAACAGAGCCAGATGATTTTTCAGTTCTTCCTCCAGCATAAGAAAAGAGATCGTTTGGATCCGAAATCTTAAATGATGGATAGATGCCAGGACTTCTTATTTCTCCTGATATTACAGATGAATTCTCAAGCGAAAAAATTATCAAGTAAGGATTATTTTCAAATATACTAGGGCACTTTTCTACAAATTGTAATTGATCGATTGGATTAAGCTTAGGATTAGGAAGATATCTAGACCTTACAAAATTAATTGATGAAGTTGAGGATTGTTTTGCAAGCAATTGAAGAGATTTGCATTGGTATCTGTTTGTTCCTGATGAAAAGTAATACTTAGATAAAATGTCTTCGTCATCAGCATTTAGCAGTCCTAGTGAATCTGCCACCAAAATTGAATTTAAAAAAGACACATCCTCTATTGATAAAACGTATATGTTGTCATTAGATTGAAGAGAAGTCTCAGGACCATCGTTGTTGAATAAGTTGGCTTTTATTAAAAATTTTGATCCAAAATTATTCTCTCTTTCGATTATCGCAAATGGAGCATATGTAGAATTAAGAATATCTTCAGGCTTTATTATATCTTCAAGAGTAAGTCCTTTTTCATATGCGTAAACACCTGATGAGGCAACTTCGCCAATAACATTAATTATATTTCTAGGTGTATTGGATAATTTATGAACAAATATTTCATCTCCATCTCTGAGTTCAATGCCTTTTATTGTTTCGTGCGAGTAATTTGTGTAGAGTCTTTCTCCTTTGTCTACTATTCGACTCAGAGTTATTTTTGATTTATCAGCGGTGTTTAAAAAACCAGATGAAAACTTTTCCAAATCTGAAAAGGTCTCAGTTGCTAATAATTCAAATTTAGCCTCTATCCTGACCTCTCCGTAAATAAGAACAGTTTTTCCTGAAGGATTGATCACCAATGCATCATTAGAATTCAAATTTATATCTGATTTTGTATTCCCTTTGATAAGCAAGTCATAAAAATCAAATGTTCCTACTTTGTTACCGTTTCTTTTCACATCAATATTTCTCAGGGAACCATACTGTGTTGGCCCTCCAGAAAAAAATAAAACATTAGAAATATTGGAAAGAGAACTTACAGTATAGGCACCAGGCTTAAACGCATTACCAAGAACAAAAACCTGAATAGATCTTATTTTTGATAATGAAACTAATGCTTGAGTTCCTATCACTGAAGCAGATACCGCATCTGATATTCTTCTTCTTGCTTCATTAAAAGTTAATCCTGAAACCTGAATAGGACCAATCTCTGGGATAACAACATTCCCTTCTCTGGTAATAGGAATCAATCTATTAATTACAATAGATCCAAAGAGTTGTACTCTTAATTCGTCACCCGGACCAACCACGTATTCCAAAGGTGCTGGGGAAAGATCAATAGGTGCAAATGTGGTTGGAGAATCTACAAATAAATCCAAACCGAAGATCGGAAATTCATCAACTTCTCCAGACATTAAAAGATTTTCACTATTATCTTGATTTTCTAAATCTTTAGGCTCAGAACTTTCAAACATAGGATTATCAAAATCTTCCATTCGAACTGTATCTACCAAAGGTCTTCCTGACTGAATTCCAAGTTTTTCTGAAATTGACTGAGCTTGGTTATCTGGGAGAAGCCTCAGAAATTCTAAATCTTCAGAAGATTGACTAAAAATTGATGGAACAATTAACAAGGACCAAAATAAGAGAATTATTCTGAAATTTATAGTAATCAATCTAATCATCCTTGTAATTTTCAATAGGTAGAGCCCAACCAAGCTTTGATCTGCATGCTTCGAAGTAATTATAATCTTTTGGATGATAAAGTTTAAAAGTTTTTTTTGTGTTGGAAACTTTTAGTCCATTTTTTGAATATTTAAGATTTTCCTTACCATCTACAAAAATTTGTATGGACTCTTGATTCTTATCTTTAATCTTGACAGTAACCTCCTCGTTGTTTGCTAACAAAAGACTATGTGAAGAAGAGCTATGAGAAAACATAGGTAAAAGAGAAATAGCGTCTAATTTAGGAGAAATAATTGGGCCTCCACCAGAATATGAATATGCCGTTGAACCTGTGCTTGAAGAGATTATTAAACCATCAGCTTTTAAGTTATAAATTACTTGATTTTTAATGCTTAGCTCTAGGTTTAACATTTTAGTTACT
This sequence comes from uncultured SAR86 cluster bacterium, assembly GCA_902528485.1. Classification (GTDB taxonomy): domain Bacteria; phylum Pseudomonadota; class Gammaproteobacteria; order Magnimaribacterales; family AG-339-G14; genus CACNYO01. Next base: position 13,568 of record CABZTA010000006.1, on the reverse strand, counting down.
GATCCAGAGTGAATGACTACCTCATTTAGAAATATTTCCCTTTTCCTTTGAACTGAATATGCCTCATAAATTGGTCTAGTTTCACTGATATAAGAACCTTTTAAAATTTCTTTTAAATTTTCTATGTTCTTGATAGACAAATCAGTTAAAAAGCCAACTGTTCCGGTATTTACTCCTAGAAAAGGGGTATTTAAATGATGCAAATGTCTTATTGAACCAATCATTGTTCCATCTCCTCCAAGAACTAGAATAAGATCAACTTTTTTAGAATTTTTACTACCTTTGTAATTAAATTGTTTAATATTTGCAGAATATTTTATTTCACATTCAGTTGATTCAATAATTTGAGTTACCCTTTCAAGAGCTTTGTCAGTTTTTCTCGTATCTGAATAGATTAAAGCTATCTCTTTAATTTTTCTCATAAGCTGGTGACCAATTTCTCACAACATAAATAAATAAGGTATCTATTATCGCAATTATGACTTTAAAAATATATTTGGTTAAGGCAATGGAAAGAGCAATCGCAAAACTTAGTTCTCCCGCAATAACCCATACGAAGGTATAAATGAAGGTGTCTAGTGCTTGAGAAGAAAGAGTTGAGAGGTTATTTCTCAGCCATAAGTACTTTCCTTTGGTCATATCTTTAATTTTGTTAAAAAGCCATACATCAAAGGTTTGACTTATCAAGTATGCAGTTATCGATCCAATTACAAATATTGGTGAGTAAAATGCAAGAATCTCAATTGCGTCGTGAACTGACTGAGATGAGGAGGCAATCTGAGAAGGAAGGTAGTAAGTACTCAAAACTAGGGTAAACATAATTACTACATTGGAAATAGCCCCAAGTATTACTGCTGTGTTAGCTTCGCTTCTTCCATACTTTTCGCTTATTAGATCAGTAGCAAAATAAATTCCAGAATACATTATAGCTCCCATACTTACTGTAAAAGTTTGACCAAAAATATTTAGATCGCTTACTTTGCCTCCCTGAAGATTTGCCAACATTATTCCTAAAGTAACGGCAATGTATAAACCTCTTAGTCCAAATAATTTAAACAAAATAACTGTGATAGTAAGATCATAAAAAACCGTAAAACCCCACAAAATTTCTGGGTTTTCAGTAAGGAATGAAAAAAAATTCATAAACTTATTATTGTTAGCTTGCGTAGCATAGATTATTCTAGTTATTTGTACATTAAAAAAAGAGGTACTAATGTCAGATTTAAATGCTTTTAGAAGTGAAACGAAGGATTGGTTAGAAGCAAACTGTCCGGAATCAATGAGAGCTCCTATGACTCAAGGTGATGTTGTGTGGGGTGGAAGAAAGGTTGAATTTAAAAATCCAGATCAAAAGCTTTGGATGGATAGAATGGGTGAAAAAGGATGGACATGCCCTACTTGGCCAAAAGAATATGGAGGTGGGGGACTAAATTTTGAAGAAAATAAAGTGCTCCAGGAAGAGTTGATGAGAATAAAAGCAAGGCCAGCATTAAATAGTTTCGGTATTTGGATGTTAGGTCCAGCTCTTCTCGAATACGGAACAGAAGAGCAGAAAATGGAACATATTCCAAAAATAGTCAAAGGAGAAATTAGATGGTGTCAGGGATACAGCGAGCCAGGAAGTGGTTCTGACTTGGCAAGTCTTAAAACTAAGGCTGAAGATCAAGGAGAGGATTACCTAATTAATGGACAAAAGGTTTGGACTTCATATGCAGACGAATGCGATATGATCTTCACTCTGGTGAGAACCGGTCCACTGGATCCAAAACACGAAGGTATTAGCTTTATATTAATCGATATGGATCAAGAAGGTGTTACAACCAAACCTATTAAACTAATATCCGGAAAATCACCTTTTTGTGAAACTTTTTTTGATAATGCCACCGCTCCAAAGAAAAATCTTGTCGGAGGTTTGAACAAAGGATGGTCTGTAGCTAAAAGATTGCTTCAATTCGAAAGGAACATGATTGCTGGTATGGGTTTTGGGTCTGCAGCTTCAGGATCATCTAAAAAAACTGACGCAAAACCAATCTCAGGCTTAGCAACAATGGCTAAAAGATATGTCGGAGAGGCTGAAGATAAACTTAATGATTCAGGTCTTAGAAATAAAATCATTGATCACGATATGAATTCTCAAGCTTTTGCTTTAACACTAAAGAGAGCAGCTGAGGAATCTAAAAAGTCTAACCAAGGTCCTAGTGCTGCTTCATCAATCTTTAAATACTATGGAACAGAGCATAATAAACTTAGATATGAAATTATGCTTGAAGCTATGGGAACTAAAGCTTTAGGTTGGGATGGTGCCGAATTTGGTCCTGAAGAACTTGCAATCACAAGAGAATGGCTAAGGACTAAGGCTAACTCCATTGAAGGCGGGACCTCAGAAGTACAATTAAACGTAATTTCTAAGAGAGTTCTAGAACTTCCGCAATAAGATACTATTTAGGGGGGAAAGATGTCACTTGTACTAAATGAGGAACAATCTTATTTGAAAGATACCGCTAGAGATTTTGCAAAAAACAAAACTCCGGTTAGTCACTTTAGAGGTGTTAGAGACTCAGAAAATCCTGATTGCTTTGATCGGGAAATTTGGAAGGAAATGGCCAACCTAGGTTGGTCGGGAATACTAATTCCTGAAGAATATGGCGGTTCAGATTTTGGAGTCGCTGGTATTGGAGTTATTTTCGAAGAGCTTGGGAGAACTTTAACTCCCTCTCCAATGTTTTCTTCTGCTGTAGTTTGTGCAAGCTTAATAAAAGAAGCTGGGAATGAAGGCCAAAAAAAAGAATATTTAACCAAAATAGCATCTGGAGATATAACGCTTGCTTTTGCTCTTGAAGAATCAAGTAGACACTCTCCTACTAATTTTAAAACAACTGCAAAAAAGGATGGAGATTCATACATTATAAACGGTCAAAAAACATTTGTTCTTGATGGCGGTTTTGCTGACTTTTTGATAATTGCTGCTGATACTGGTAAAGGGACCTCTCTTTTTATTACCAATAAAGATACTAAGGGCATTGATATCAAAGCAACACCCATGGTGGACTCAAGAAATGCTGCCAATACTACATTCAAAGACTTAAAGCTCTCTTCATCTGACCTGATTGGCGAGGAAAATGGCTCAGATCAAATTATCGAAGAAGTATTAGATATCTCAAGATCGGTGATTTCTGCTGAGATGTTTGGCGGAATCCAAGAGGCTTTTGACGTCACATTGAATTACTTAAAAGAAAGAGATCAGTTCGGAGCAAAGATAGGATCTTTTCAAGCATTACAGCACAGAGCTGCGATAATGTTCAGTGAAATTGAGCTATGTAAATCATGTGTACTGGAATCCTTAACGTCATTTGATGAAGGTTCAAATGACATACCTAGATTAGCTAGTTTAGCTAAGGCAAAAATAGGTGAAGTATTTCATTTAGTATCTAATGAAGCAGTTCAAATGCATGGCGGTATAGGTGTTACTGATGAATATGATATCGGCTTTTATCTCAAGAGGGCCAGAGTAGCTGAGCAGATATTTGGCAACGTTCAATTTCATAAAGATAGATACGCAGAATTGACAGGTTATTGATGGCAAACATAGAAGATGTTAATCATCTCTTAAAAGTCATGAAGCAACTTAGAGATCCTGTTAAGGGATGTGCTTGGGATCTTGAACAAGATCATATCTCTCTTATCCCATATCTTGAAGAAGAATCACATGAATTAATAGAAGCTATTAAGTCCAAAGATTCAGATAGTATTAAGGAAGAACTTGGCGATGTCCTTCTTCAAGTAATTTTTCACTCTCAGATAGCACATGAAAATAAGGAATTTGACTTCTTTGATGTAGTTGAGAATCTAAAACAAAAGTTGATCAGGAGGCATCCTTACGTTTTTAATTCAGTTAAAAAACATACCATAGAGGAACAGACGGCTATGTGGGAAAAAATTAAGAGGGCAGAAAAAGGAGGATAAGATTTCACATATTAAAGCCACATTTTGTTTTCTTCTTTTATGCATCAACACAGCTACTCTCTCAATTTTCTTAATCTTTGCAGGCATCATCAAGATTGTTCTCCCAATTCAATCTTTGAAACTTCTTCTAACGCGTTTCATAATCAAAGTTGGTGAATTATGGATAGATATAAACAACCTTTGGATTCAGTTTATTCTAAAACCTAGATGGACCGTAGAAGGTTTTGAAGAAATGGATAAAAGATCCTGGTATCTATCGCTATCTAATCATCAATCCTGGACTGATATATTTATTGTCCAAATGATTACAAATAGAAAAGTTCCTATGCTTAAATTCTTCATGAAATTTGTCCTTATTTATGTCCCTGTAATCGGAATATGTTGGTGGGCATTGGATATGCCATTTCTTAAAAGATACTCAAAGGATCAGCTAGAAAGAAATCCTTCTCTTAGAGGCAAAGACTTTGCATCCATGAAAAGATCTTTTAAAAAGTATAGTCTTTATCCTATCTCTGTTTTTAGTTTTACTGAAGGTACAAGGTTCACAGAACAAAAGCATAAAGATCAGAGTAGCCCTTTCAATAATTTGCTTAAACCCAAAGAAGGAGGATTAGCTGCAGCGATATCAACAATGCCAAGACTCGATAAGATTATTGACTTCACAATTATTTACGAATCAAACAAGAGGAGCTTTTGGGATTTCTTGAGGGGAAATATGAACAATGCTCGAATATTTGTGCAGTCATTGGATATTCCTGATAAATTCAAAAATGATCAACTTCATGAAAATGATGGACTAAGAAAAGAATTTAAAGATTGGCTTGATGAAATATGGCATAAAAAAGATAAACTAATAAATGAAAAGAAATTTTAAATATGGTTCTTAATCGTTTATTAGTTTTTACAGCTTTTTTTCTCACTTCGACACTATCAGTATCTGCTGAGGAAAATTCCTCTCTTTACATAGATACTTTAAATGAAGTTGACAAGATCCTTGGCGAACATCATTTTTTTAAAAATACCGCTTTTAAAAACTCTGACGTCATAGAAGAATTAATTTCAAATATAGATCAACAAAATTTAATTTTTACCAATGAGGAAGTTGATAACTATATTTCCTTGTCTAAAAATAATTTTGATCTCGATGATGAAGAATTATTAGAGATTGGTTTTGATATTCTTTACGATTACAAAAAACGCTACAAAACTCTTCTTGTGCATCAAAGTCATCATATCAATGATCTTAATGAGATTGATTTATTTAGCTCAGAAAGAATACACCGAAATAGAGAGGACCAAGAAAGATTTAATTCTTTATCGATGATAAAAAATTATTATGAATCTTTGGCTAAAAGTGAATTGATCTCAGTAATGATTAAGGAAGAAGAATTTGAAAAATCAGTCAATAAACTTAAAAAAAGATTAAATAGAAGATTAAAAAATCTAGAGCAGCTCACTGAAGATGATTTATTTTCTTGGATAATGAACTCAAAAACTTCCTTATATGATCCTCATTCAAGTTATATGTCTCCTAGAGTGACAGAAGATTTTGAGATCAACATGAGTCTATCTTTAGAAGGCATTGGTGCCATGCTTACCTCAGATGACGGAATTACTAAAATCACAAAACTTATTAAAGGAGGTCCAGCAATCAAATCGGGATTAATTAAAAATAATGATCAAATAGTGGGAGTTGGCACAAGAGAATATAGTGAAATAGTTGATGTTCGAGATTGGAGAGTGGATGAAGTAGTTAAACTTATAAGAGGACCTAAAGGAACAATAGTAAAATTAGAAATTCTTCCTTCCTCTTCTCCTGCTGAAGCGGATGGGAAAGTTATTGAAATTAAAAGAGATCTTGTGAAATTAGAAGATCAAGCAGCTAAAAAACAAATTATCGAAGTCAATAATATTGAAAAATCTTATAAGTTTGGAGTTATCGATTTGCCTGCTTTTTATATGGACTTTGAGGGATATCAGAAGAATAGATTTAATTATCGTAGCGCAACAAGAGATGTTAAAAAACTTATTAAGGAAATTGATAATGAGAATTCTGATGGTGTGATTCTAGACCTAAGAGGAAATGGAGGAGGATCTTTATATGAAGCCTATAGCCTCGCAAAAATATTTCTAGGCAGAGGTAATGTACTACAAGTCATGACTTCAAATGGCTCTATATATCCTCTAGGCCACTCTATTGGTATCCAAAACTATTCAGGGCCGGTGTTAATATTGGTTGATAAAATGTCTGCTTCGGCATCAGAGATTTTAGCAGGCGCAATTCAAGATTACGGAAGAGGTTTGGTTGTTGGAAGTCAGACATTTGGCAAAGGGACTGTGCAAAGATTGAGAGAACTGCCTTATGGACAACTTAAGTATACTGAGCAAAAGTTCTATCGAGTTACCGGGGAAAGCACTCAAAATAAAGGCGTTATTCCTGATATTGAATTGCCTTTTGTTTTTAATAGCAAAGAAGTTGGGGAAAGTTCTTATGATAATTCTCTTGAAGGAGATTTCATAAAACCTCTTAGGGTGACAGACTTTAGACAGGTTAAAAATATAAAGAGAACTGATACAAACTCAAAAAATAGAAACAACGCAAATTTTTTAACTTCTTATATTGATAAGAAAAACGGTCTTTCTGAGGATAGAGATTCAAGAGAATATATTGATCTTGACCTGGCTAAGAGAATTGATGAACAAAATGAATACGAAAGTAATTTATTATCTCTAGAAAATGACTTAAGAAAAAATTTGGACTTACAGCCATTTAAAAATTTTGATGAATATCTAGATGCAGATGATGAAGAGAGAAATAAAAAGTTTAATGATCTAGTTCTTAAGGAAGCAGCAAAGATTTTAATAGATCAAATAGATTTTAATGCTGATCAAAGCTCTAGCTTATTAACAGTAAATTCTAACTAAATTGAAAATAGTATCTTTTAACGTCAATGGAATTAGAGCCAGAATTCATCAACTGGAAAAACTAATAGACAAGCACTCACCGGATGTTATTGGCCTCCAAGAAATCAAGGTTGATAATGAAAATTTTCCGCTCGAGACTATTGAAAATTTAGGCTATGAAGTGATCGTTAATGGTCAAAAAGGTCATTACGGAGTTTGCTTGATGTCCAAAAATAAACCCATAAATCATGGCATTGGAATGCCAACAGATCCTGAGGATGCTCAATGCAGACTTGTGTGGCTGGAATATAAAACCAGAAAAGGTCCCCTGTTTGTATTCAATGGATATTTTCCTCAAGGAGAAAGCAGAGATCATCCGATTAAGTTCCCTTACAAAGAAAAATTTTATAAAGATCTCATAAATTATCTTAACAAAGATTTTGATCCTGAGAGTCATTTAATTGTAATGGGCGATCTTAATATTTCACCTGAAGATATTGATATTGGAATTGGAGAAAATAATAGAAAAAGGTGGCTGCAGACTGGAAAGTGTAGCTTTCTTCCTGAAGAAAGAGAATGGCTAAAAAATTTGAAAGATTTTGGCTTATATGATTCCTATAGATGCCTGTATCCTGCGGAAAATAATACCTTTAGTTGGTTTGATTACAGAAGCAGAGGTTTCGATGACAATCCAAAAAGAGGGCTAAGGATTGATCATTTATGGGTAACTAAAAGCTTAAAAGATTTAATTAATTCTTCTGAAATTGATTATGAAATTAGGGGAATGGAGAAACCTTCTGATCACGCACCTGTTTGGACGAAGTTTAACATTTAGATCTTTTGTCTCTAAAAAAGCTTTTAATCAGCTCTGAGCACTCTCTATCAAGTATCCCTGAACTGACATCTAGTTTATGGTTCAACCATTTACTTTCGGCTAAATCATTTCTTGAATTTATAAATCCTGTTTTTTCATCTGAGGTTGCGTAAACCAACCTACTAATTCTTGCATGAATAATTGCACCGGCACACATCATGCAAGGCTCAAGAGTTACATACAATGTTGTTTCTATAAGTCGGTAATTATTAAGAACCTTTCCTGCCTCTTTCAGACATAAAATTTCTGCGTGAGCAGATGGATCGTTTTTTGTAATTGATAAATTATGTGCTGCAGATAAAACTTCATTATTCTTAACTAATATAGCCCCAACCGGCACTTCATCTTTTTCATAAGCTAAATTAGCTTGTTCAAGGGCTTTTTGCATAAAAAATGCATCCGAAAAGCCTACCATCAAGGAAATATTTTTTTAAGCTCTTTGAGAGAAATAAGCATCCCTTGATGAATTCCTTCGGCGAAAATCTCAGGTTCAATTTCTGTTGTCCAAGAGAATTCGCAATTATCATTATCTAAAGAAGATATCTGTATGGTTGCTAAATGATGCTCGATTGGAGCAGGAGTTTGAATAGCAGAGTACTGAAAAATTTTATTATCGTGATCAATTTTTAAAATTTTTTCTTTTAGCTCTCCCATGCCCTCCATAGAGAAGGATCTGACATCCCCGTCTAAATAAATCTCTTCAACGGTAGGCACCCAACTGGAATTTGTTGGATCAGAAATAATATCCCATATCGCTTGTGCATTGACTGGAAAAATCTCTTTTTCTTTAATTATTTTCATTTAATTCCTTATCTAAAAAAGCCACAACGTGATTATTTACATGAAAATCAGAATCTAATGGCATTATCTCATTAAATATTAGTCGTTTTGCAACTCTTACCATAATTACTGAAAACTTAAATAAAGCTAATATCCGATAGTAGACAAAAAATTCGGATGATAGTCCGGTATTATTTTCCCAAATTGTCCTACCCTCTTCTTCATCCATAGTTCCTTCTAATTTTGGAACATTCAAGGCCAGACTGTTTGCATCATCTATTGCAAATCCCCACGCTAAATCCATTAAAGGATCACCAAAATTAGCCATTTCCCAATCAAGCAAGGCTTTTGCTGAAAAATTTTCATAAAGTACATTTCCAGGCCTAGCATCACCCCAACACAACGTTTGTTTTTGAAGAGGTGGCTTATTTTTAACAAGCCAATCTAGAGCATTTGAACAAATTTCATGAGGCTCGCCTTCCATGCCCCAGTTCAAAAAACTTTGATAATAATCTAAATGCATTCCCAAAGGATCTTTATCTATGTTAATTTTGCAATCCCTCAATTCATCACTCGAAAATTCTAAATTATGGAAATGTGATAAGTGATCAAGCCATTCCACCCACACCTTATGCCTTTCAGTTGGAGTAGCCCTTCCCATCATTCCTTCTATATCCATATGATACGGGGGATTATCTGAAGGAGCTGAGCCATTGATGCTTTTCATAATGTAAAAACCAGAACCTAAGATATTATCTTCATAGTTTTCGTAAATAACTTCAGGAGTAGGCATATTCTTTCCTCTCAAAACCTTCATTATTGATGCTTGCATGGGCAAATCGTAATTTGGAAAAACTTGATATTCCGTTGGTTCGAGTCTTAAAACCAGGGTCTCCTTTGAATCCTCCTTCTCCAAATCAAAAATAAATGTTTCATTGGAAAAACCTGAAGCCAAAGAGGAATCATGAGGAGTTAATTTGAGGGGGCCTTCTTTAGAGGCAAGCCAATGTTCGAGTTTTTCAATCTTAGATTGAAAATCCTTCTCAGTTGAGACTGGCATTAGGGTTTATCAAAGAGATCTTTAAAGCCACTCGGTTCGTGGGGACCCAATATGAGTTGCTCTAGAACACCTCGACCTGTCTTACTTTTATCTCCTATCTTCATCGTCACATTTGAAACAGATTGCACGTGCAGAAAGGGTGGATCGCCAAGGTCATCATTTAAATCATAATCATCAAAATAAGAGGCTAATTCTCCCTTATCATGTCCATGACCCCATTCAGGATGCATATAACCTAAGCCACACATAAAAACCTGCATACCACAATCAATTGAAATTGTTATGGGTTTAGCTTGATCATCTGTTCCAGATATCTCCATTTTTTTTACTCTTCTGGTGCCAGGATGATAAGAAACAGATTTTTTAATGTCTTGAATTATGAATTCATCTTCGTACTCAGGACCTTGTGCAATAGCAATTGTTGAGCTGGCATTGCCCTTCTCGTCTTCGACAAAATAAATATGTGCTGCTGAATCATCAAAGTGAATTGGAGCCCATAACCAATAAAACTGTGGCATTGAAAAAGGAACCATTGGTTGACTATCGTAAGCTCCAACGGGCCTAACGCCCCAAGATCTATCTCTGGTTCCAATAAAAGAATCATTATCAAGACTAATCTCTTTTTTATTATGTACAATTTTTCCAGACCATGATCCTTGCTGCGTCATTCTGCATGTATCCATAATCATTCTTGGTCCATTGAAAAGTTGCATTTGGGGTTCTCTCATAGGAGCAAATCTACTTGTGAATTCTATGGAAACGTCTAGGTCGTTTTCTTCGTCAGCGAGTGTGACTTTGAGCTTATTAAGTGGCTCTATTACCTCCACGCTTAGAGGGCCTACCTTAGTATCTAGACGTTCTAAGTTGAGATACCTAGATACCCTTGAATTATATTGTTTGCCTTCATATGCAAGTGTAAATGAGCCATCCATAATATTGAGATTTGGATATACACACAAAACAGCACCGAAGTAGATGTCTTCATCTTTTGAATATCCATTAAAAAAATATCTATCGTAAAAAATTTCTTTCGGTTCCTGTTTCAGCAATTGGTTTTGAAATCTGATGGATTGGAAAATCGTCGGCTTTAGTAATCATAATTAGAAAATTTTTTTTTTTGCTATATCTAGCTCTACTTCATGGTCTCTTCCATAAGCTTCAATCCCAAGAAGTTTTATTTTTTTTGGATTTATGGATTTATTGAAAGTCCTACTATTACTGTACCCAACAAAGTCTTCAATGTTTAGAACGTATTCCTTCCAATCTTTTCCAACTTTAAATTCTTTAAGATGTCTGACCCATGGTAAAACTTGCCCCCTCGACTTTATGTGAAAATAGTATTTTTCATCATTTCCTCTAGCCAAAAAACTTATCTTTGAAAATTCTTTTAAATCCTTTTTATCTATTTTAGATCTGAACATAAGAAATCCACCACCATCTGTATTGACATTTCCTCTGAAAGAAATGTAGTCAAAACCTTCCGTATTTAGAAATTGTATTGAGCCTTTGGATTTGCCTCCCATCACACCATCAGGTATGAACTCCCAGATATTTTTAGAAATTTTAATATCCATGGAATAAAGGGAAATGCTAATTAAGGGCAGAAAAAAGAGAATAAAACGCATTTTTTTTTAAAATCAAAGATTTAAAAATCAATGATACCATCTTGTTTAAGCTGAGCTATCTCTTCTTCATCTTGACCCAAAGATGAAAGTATTTCTTTCGTGTGTTCTCCCAACTTTGGAGCTTTCGTAGGAATCTTTTTTGATTCATTTTCTAAAAAAATAGGACTGTTTACTGTCAAGAAATCCTCATCAAAACTACCTTCATCAAATTTTACTAATACTTCACTTTCGATGAATTGTTGATCTTTCGAGTGGTCATTTGAATGACTTAGGATGCCAAAAGTAACTTCTGAGAACCTTAATTTTTCAGTAATTTCTTTTAATGAATATTGTATAAATATTTTTTCAAGCTCCTCATATAAAATCGTAAAGTTTTCATTCATTTTTTTGAAGGATGAAAATCTAGGATCTTCGTTTAAATATTCAATATCAAGAGCTTTTAATAATTTCGGCCATTCTTTATTTGCATCGATAATAGCAAGAATCAAATACCTATTATCTTTTGTTCTGTATCTGCCACCAAAAGGATGAAGTGGAGATGGTTCTTTTCTCTCAGGAAACTGTGCTCCAAATAGTCCAGCTTGGATAAATGATCCGTTAGACCATGCTCCATTTGCCATCAAAGAAGTATGCACTTCGCCTCCTTTTCCAGTCTTTTCTCTTCGATAAAGTGCAGTCATTATGCTGGCAAATAGAGCTACGCCAGTAGGTTGATCACCCATTCCAATTGGAGGATTTGCCGGAGCAGAATTATCCGAAGGTCTAACTATATCCATCAGACCGCTTCTTGCCCACCAAGCCATTGTGTCAAAGGCAGTCCTGTGTGAATCAGGGCCTTTTTCACCGTAACCTGTTAGAGATCCGTATATTAATCTTTCGTTTAATGGCAGCAAATCAGAGGAGTTAATTTTTAATTTTTCTCTGATTCTTTGAGGCATATTTGTCACAAATACATCTGCTTCTTTGATGAGTTTGTGAAGAATTTCTTGACCCTTTTCTGTGCCTAAATCTAAGGCTAAGCTTTTCTTATTTCTAGAAGTGAGTTGCCAACAATAATCTTCTTCGGCACTCGGATTTACTCTTTTTGTTCTCTCTATGAGGTGCCTAAGGCTATCTCCTATTTTGGGTGGCTCAATTTTAATTACCTCAGCCCCAAAATCAGAAAGAATGGTTGTTGAAACTGGCCCAGCAATGAAGCTTCCAGCATCTATAACTTTTAAACCTTTCAGTAACAAATTATCTGACATTCAATTTAGGATTTCTGATTAATTCTATAAATTTAGTATAATGAGTTTATGAATAAAAGTAATTGGTATGTAGTAAAAGAAGATGACAGATATGTCGTTTTGGATAACAAGGAATTAAATAGACTTGTACCAAGCATTACTAAATTAAATCCGCATAAAGCCACCAGTGGTCATAGTCATGATGGTCAAGAAGAAGTATATGTTTTCACTTCTGGTACTGGAATCATGCAAATTAATGACCACAAATTTGAAGTTAACAAAGGGGATGTAATTCCTGTTCCGGATGGAGCATTCCACAGAGTTTTTAATGAATCGGATGAACTTCTAGAATTTGCGGCTGTGTTCAACGGTGAAAGGCACACCGAAGATAAGGTTAAGTAAATTTATTCTTTAAGGCCTTCAATATCACCTTCCTTGTATCAGCAGGATCTATAACAGCATCAATTTCTAAATGCGCAGCAGCTTCTATAGCCTTACCCTTCTCATAAGATCTCTCAACTAATTTATTATAGAGATCTTCTTTTTTCTTTGGATCTGTTTCTGCTTCGAGTTCTTTCCTAAATCCTAGCTTTACAGCACCTTCTAGCCCCATTCCGCCGAATTCTCCTGTAGGCCAAGAAGCAGTGTAAATGGGGTCATGAAAACTACCCCCAACCATTGCCTGTGCTCCTAACCCGTAACCTTTTCTTAAGAAAATTGCTATATGTGGAGAAGTTACTTTTGCCCCGGATACTAATAGCGTTGCCATTCTCCTGACAGAACCTTCAAGCTCACTATCAGGGCCTACCATAAATCCTGGGGTATCAACCAAAGATAAAATTGGTAAATTATGTGCGTTACATATTTCAATGAATGCAGCTGCTTTTTCAGCTGCCTCGGAATCTACTGCTCCTCCAAGTTGCTGGCAATCGCTGGCTACAAGACCAAATGGTTTGCCTTCAATTCTTATGAACCCAGTGATGACACTTCTTCCATAAACTTTTCTAAGCTCCAAAAAAGAATCTCTATCCGAAAGAATTTCAATTACATCTCTAACAGGATATGCCCACCGTCTATCTTCAGGAATTATGTCTCTTAGTTTAGTTTGGTCATCAATAGACCAATCAGATAAATTA